>DASQUY010000096.1:0-4767 GCA_035641055.1 Acidimicrobiales bacterium
GCCATCCCCGCCCCGGTCCACAGTGACGAAGAGGTCCACCGGTTCTTCGCGACCGTGGCCATTCCGGACCGGGAGACATGGGTCATTGAGGGCGACGATGGTCAGATCCTGGCGCTGCTCGTCCTCGTCCCGGGTTGGGTCAACCAGTTGTACGTCGACCCCGGCCACACGAGCCGCGGGCTCGGATCGCGACTCCTCGATCTCGCCAAGTCCGCCAACCCGGGGGGTCTCGACCTGTGGACCTTCGCGGCGAACAGGGGGGCGAGGCGTTTCTACGAGCGGCATGGCTTCGTAGCGGTCGCGTCGACCGACGGTGACAACGAGGAGGGCGCGCCGGACGTCCGTTATCACTGGTCGGCGACATGACAGGCCCCTCGGCGCCGCCGGCGTAGCCACGACGACGGGACGTGGGAGTACGACTGGGACGAGCTGGTCGGGATGCCGAAGCCGGCCGTCCTCAGGCCGCCGTGAGGGTGAACCGGCTGGCGGCCTGCTCGAGGCGGCTCAGGCTGTGGGCGGCCACGTCGAGGAACGCCGTCGCCGGGGCCGTCTGCCGCACGTCCTCGTGCCACACGGCCACGAGCCGCCGGGGCGGGACCTTCGGGATCACCGGCGCCAGGCGCGTCCCCGGGTGGTTCGGGTCGAGGGTGAGCCAGGGCAGGAGGGCGTACGCCAGGCCCGCAGCGACGAAGCCCTGCAGTGTCGGGTTGTCGTCGAACCGGTAAGAGAAGTGCGGCCGGTGCGGCAGCCCGGTGAACAGGTCGACGATCTGGGCGTGGTCGGTGTCGGCTCGCCAACCGATCAGGGGCAGGCGGGCGATCTCGGCGAGGCTCACGTGCGGCCGACGGGCGATGTCCGAGGACGTCGCCGCGACGAACACGTACGGATCGTCGAACAGCCGCCGGGTGAGGAAGGGCCCGGGTGGCAGCGGCAGGTTGACGAGGGCCAGGTCCAGCTCGCCGCGTTCGACGCCGGTCAAGAGGTGGCGCGGCTCGAGGGCCGGAGTGATGTCGACCTCGACCCCCGGCCATGTGGCGAGGAAGCTGCTCAACAGATCGGGTAGGACCCGGGCCCCGAGGCTTTGGAGGACCCCGATCCGGAGCCTTCCGACCTGGCCGGTGGACAGCGCCACCACGTCCGATTCGGCGGCGTAGAGGCGGGCGATGACGGCGTCGGCATGAGGCAGGAACGCCTCGCCGAGGTCGGTCAGGCGGACCGGCCGAGGCCCGGCCGACCGATGGAACAGCGAGCCACCAACGAGCCGCTCGAGCGCCGCCACCTGCTGGCTGACACCGGACTGGGTGTAGCCGAGCTGCCTGGCGGCGGCGCTGAACGAGCCCGTCGAGACGATGGCGCGGAAGGCGAGGAGGTGGCGCAGCTCGATGCCCTGCCACCGCGTGGCTGTGGGACGGCGGGTATCATAACGATTAGTGATGGAAATCGATCATAGTCCGATCTTTACTAATGAAGCGCCACGGGTCAGTGTTGTACCCGTCCAGGTGCCTCCGCGATTTCGAGACGCCCGGTCGGGGTGCCGGCCCGGTCACCCAGGCAGCCTCCTCCCTCCCCGGGGGTGTGACCGGGCCTGGCACCGACCCGACCGGCGCTGGGCCGGCGTGGTGAAGGTCGATCGCATGAGCCGCGAGAGGTGATCGCCGAGGCGATTGTGCGACCAGTGCCGGTCGTTCCGAGGTCATTGGTTCCATGACCGGGAGGACGAGGTCATGGGGACCGCATCCGGAACCCATGACCTCGGGCTGCATGTGATGGAACCCATAGCATCGGGGAACCCCTAGCCTCGGGGCAGGCCCGGCGCTTCCGCATGGCCACTACGGTTGCTGGGCCGTGGCGACCTTGGCGGCCGATGACACTGACAACGGCCCCGCCGGCCCCGCCGACATCGTGCAGGTGCGCACGCTGCGCACGTGGGACGCCCTCCAGGAGCGGCTCCGCGACCTCGGGCTCGACCTCGCGGTGGATCCCGACGTCGACCCCCGCGGCGCGCTGGCCGAGCCGCTGGAGGTGGCGGGGCGCGAGGCGCCCAACCGGTTTTGCGTGCTGCCGATGGAGGGCTGGGACGGCGAGGGCGATGGCCGACCGTCCGACCTGGTCCGGCGGCGCTGGCGCCGGTTCGGGGCCTCGGGCGCCGGGACCGTGTGGGCCGAGGCCACGGCGGTGCGCCCCGACGGGCGTGCCAACCCCCGCCAGCTCGTCATCGACGACAGCACCGTCGACGACCTCGCCGCTCTGCGGGCCGAGCTGGTGGCCGCCCACGACCGCGGCGACCGGGGTGGTCGCGGGCCCGTCGTGGGCCTGCAGCTCACGCACTCGGGCCGGTGGAGCCGGCCCGGCGGCGAGCCCCGGCCCCGGGTCGCCTACCGCCACCCGCTGCTGGACGGCCGCGTCGGCGCCACCGACGCCGACGTCCTGACCGACGACGAGCTCGACCGCCTGGTCGAGGTGTTCGTCCGGGCCGCGGTGCTGGCCCGCCGGGCGGGATTCGACTTCGTCGACATCAAGCACTGCCACGGCTACCTGGCCCACGAGCTGCTGTCCGCCGTCGACCGGCCCGGCCGCTACGGCGGCGACCTCGACGGGCGCACCCGTTTCCTCCGCTCGGTCGCCGAGGGCGTGCGGGCCGAGGCCCCCGGCCTGGGCCTCGCGGTGCGCCTGTCGGCGTTCGACCTCGTCCCCCACGTCACCGGGCCGAGCGGCCGGGGCGTCCCCGACGGCGACCGTGGCCCGACCTACCGGTACGCCTTCGGGGGCGACGGGTCGGGTCTCAGGATCGACCTGGGCGAGGCCCACGACGTGTTGCGGTGCTGCGCCGCCTGGGGCGTGTCGCTGGTCTCGATCACTGCCGGCAGCCCGTACTACACGCCCCACATCCAGCGCCCCGCCTACTTCCCGCCCTCCGACGGGTACCAGCCGCCGCGAGACCCGCTGGCCGAGGTCGCCCGCCTGGCCGGGGTCACCGCCGACCTGGCCGCCGCCCACCCGGACATCACGGTCGTCGCCTCGGGCCTCAGCTACCTGCAGCAGTGGCTGCCCCACGCCGGCCAGGCCCTCGTGCGCTCGGGCGGCGCGGCGGCGGTCGGCCACGGCCGGATGGCCCTCAGCTACCCGGACCTTCCCGCCGACGTGCTCGCCGGCCGCCCCCTCGACGTCCGGCGCATCTGCCGCACCCTGAGCGACTGCACGACGGCGCCGCGGCACGGCCTCGTGTCCGGCTGCTACCCCTACGACCCGTTCTACAAGGCGTTGCCCGAGCGGGACGTCCTCGTGGCCGCCAAGCAGGCCCTCCGCCCGGCCCGCCGCCGGCCGGCCCGTCGCCGGGCCGACTGATGGCCCGGCCCGCCATCGCCCTGTCCATGTACCCCGGCCTCGAGCCGTACGCTCTGCGCCCCGAGCACCTCGACGCCCTCGGCGAGGTCGGCGACCTGGTCGACCCGGCGGCGGTCGACGGCCTGCCCCCGGGGCGGGCCGTCGAGGTGCTGGCGGCGGCCGACGTGCTCCTCGGGCACTGGGGTTGCGCCCGGCTCGACCGGACCTTCCTCGACCGTGCCCCCCGGCTGCGGATGCTGGCGTACGCCGCCGGCACCGTGCGCGACGTCGTCACGCCCGCCGCCTTCTCCAGCCTGTCCCGCATCACGTCGGGGGCGGCGGCCAACGCCGTGCCCGTCGCCGAGTACACGGTGGCGGCGATCCTCTGGGCCAACAAGGGCGCGTTCGTCGAGCGCGAGCGGCTGCGGGGCGCCGAGATCCCGCCCGTGGAGCGGCGCCACCCGGTCGGCAACTGGGCCAAGCGGGTCGGGCTGGTCGGCGCCTCGCACGTGGGACGCGCCGTCGTCGCGTTGCTGCGGCCGTACCGCTGCGAGGTCGTCGTGTCCGACCCCTACCTCGACGACGACGAGGCGGCCCGCCTCGGGGTGGGCCGGGTGGAGCTCGACGCGCTCCTCGCCACCAGCGACGTGGTCAGCCTCCACGCGCCGGCCCTGCCGTCGACCGAGCGGATGATCGGCGCCGCCGAGCTGGCCCGCATGATGGACGGGGCGACGCTGGTCAACACCGCCCGCGGCGCGCTGGTCGACCACGAGGCCCTGGCCGCCGAGCTCCGCACCGGGCGCATCTCGGCGGTGCTCGATGTCACCGACCCCGAGCCACTGCCGCCCGGTCACCCGCTGCTGGGGCTGCCCAACTGCGTCGTGACCCCGCACCTCGCCGGCTCGCAGGGCACCGAGCTGGCGCGCCTGGCCGAGCTGGTCGTCGAGGAGATCCGCCGGTTCGCCGCTGGCGAGCCGCCCCTGCACCCGGTGACGGCCGGCGACATGGAGCGGGTGGCGTGACGCTGCCCGGGTTGCCACCACTGCGGGCGGGCCGGCGCATCACCGGGATGTCGGCGGTGCTGCTGCCCTTCGGTGACGACGGGTCGATCGCCTGGGACGCCTTCGCCGCCGGCGTGGCCCGCACCGCCGCAGCGGGACTGGTCCCCGCCGTGAACATGGACACGGGCTACGGCCCGGGCCTCGATCCCGGCACCCGCCGGAAGGTGTTGGCGGTCACCGCCGAGGCGGTCGGCGGCCGGGAGCCGGCGCCGGGCTGGCGGTTCGTCGCCGGCGCCCATGTCAACGGTCCGGATGGCGCTCCGGGCGCCGGCGGGGGTCACGGTCCGCGGGTGGACCTGGCCGGCTACCGGGCCGCGGGCGGCGAGGTGGCGGAGGCGGGCGGCGTGCCGATCGTGTTCCCCTCCGCCGGACTGGCCGCCCT
>DASQUY010000097.1:0-2915 GCA_035641055.1 Acidimicrobiales bacterium
GCGCACGCCGGGCTGCTGGCGCACCGCCACGGCGAGGTCGCGCAGCGCGTCGCGGGCGGTGCCGTCGACGCGGGCCACCACCACCCCGTCGCTGGCCTGCGCCGCCAGCTCGGCCGCCCGGCTGCCGGCGGCCTGGCGCCGCAGCTCCTTGACCTCGTCGCGCAGGGCCCTGGTCTCGCCGCGCAGCTTCTCGGCGGCCATGGGCAGGTCGTCCGGCGTCGTCCCCAGCACATCGGCCGCCCGGGCCACCAGCTCCTCCTCGCGGCGCAGGCGCTCAATGGGGCCGAGGCCGGTGACCGCCTCGATGCGGCGGAGGTTTGACCCGATGGAGCCCTCGCTCACCACCTTGAGCGGGCCGATGTCGCCGAGCCGGCGGACGTGCGTGCCGCCGCACAGCTCGATCGAGTGCTCGCCCGCCTCGAGGACCCGGACGATGTCGCCGTACTTCTCGCCGAAGAAGGCGATGGCGCCCATCCGGCGGGCCTCGTCCATCGTCGTCTCGAAGTGGTGGACCGGCGCGTTGTCGAGGATCTCGCGGTTGGCCAGGTCCTCGATCGCCCGCACTTGGTCGTCGCTGACGGCCTCGAAGTGGCTGAAGTCGAAGCGCAGCCGGTCGGGTGCCACCAGCGATCCCTGCTGCTTGGCGTGGCTGCCGAGTACTTCGCGCAGCGCCCAGTGGAGGATGTGGGTGCCGGTGTGGTTGCGGCGGATGGCCTCTCGCCGGTCACCGTCGATGCGGGCCACGGCCCGCTGGCCGGCCTCGACGGACCCCTCCCGCAGGCGGAACCGGTGGGCGTGGAGGCCGGGGAGGGCGTAGGTGGTGTCCTCGACGTCTGCCACGCCGGTGTCGGTGGTGATCGTGCCCGTGTCGCCGATCTGGCCGCCGGACTCCGCGTAGAAGGGGGTCCGATCCAGGTACAGGGCGTCGCCGATAACGCCGATCACCGTCGCCTCCGACTCGTACTCCTGGCGGCCCGTGAACTCCGTGGGACCGTGCTCGGCCAGGAGACGCTGCTGGGCCTCCACCTCGTCACCGGTGGCCACGCCCGTGCCCTTGCTCGCCGCCCGGGCCCGCTCGCGCTGGGCCGCCATGGCTGCCTCGAAGCCGGCGTCGTCGACGCCGAAGCCCCGCAGGTCGGCCATCTCCTGGGTCACCTCGATGGGGAACCCGTACGTGTCGTGGAGCTGGAAGGCGACCTCCCCGGGCAGCGTGTCGCCCGGCTCGAGCTTGTTGAGCTGGGTGTCGAGGAGCTGCGAGCCCCGCTCCAGCGTCTGGCGGAACGACTCCTCCTCCCGCGTGATCGCCCCCACCACGAGGTCCCGCCCCTCGACGACCACGGGGTAATCGTCTCCCATGAGGGCGATCGTGCGCTCCACCATGGCGGGCAGGACCGGCCGCTCCACATCCAACAGGTAGGCGAAGCGGATGGCCCGGCGGATGACCCGGCGCAGGACGTAGCCGCGGTCCTCGTTGGAGGGCACCACGCCGTCGGCCACGAGGAACGTCATGGTGCGGGCGTGGTCGGCCAGCAGCCGCAGAGCGATGTCGCCCAACTCGGACTCGCCGAGCCGGTGCCCCGTGACCGACTGGGCCTCCTCGACCAGCGCCGCGAGGATGTCGGAGTCGTACAGGCTGTGGCTGCCGGCCAGCGCCGCCATGATGCGCTCGAGGCCGGCACCGGTGTCGATGTTCTTGCTCGGCAGGTCGGTGAGCCGCCCGTCCTCGCCCCGCAGGTACTGCTCGAACACGAGGTTCCAGAGCTCGACGTAACGGTCCTCGGCCGCGGGATTGGCCGGCCCGCCCCCGGGTCCGACCTCGGGCCCGTTGTCCCAGAAGATCTCGGACGACGGCCCGCACGGGCCCGTGTCGCCCATCTCCCAGAAGTTGTCCTCGTCGAAGCGTTGGATGCGCTCGGGCGGGAAGCCGACGGCGTCCGTCCAGATCTCGGCGGCCTCGTCGTCGTCGACGTGCACGCTCACCCACAGGCGGTCCCCGTCCAGCCCCAGAACCTCGGTGACGAACTCCCACGCCCACGGGATGGCCTCGGCCTTGAAGTAGTCGCCGACGCTGAAGTTGCCGAGCATCTCGAAGAAGCTCAGGTGCCGGGCCGAGCGGCCGATGGCGTCGAGGTCGTTGTGCTTGCCCCCCACCCGCACGCAGCGCTGGACCGAGCTCAGGCGGGGCGGGTCGTATGGCACCGGCTCCTCGCCGAGGAGGTAGGGGACGAACGGCATCATCCCCGAGTTGGTGAACATGGGGGCGGTGGGATGGGTCGGAATGAGGCTCGCCGACGGCACGACCGTGTGCCGCCGGGCGACGAAGAAGTCGTTCCAGGCGCGTCGTAGCTCGCCGGATGTCCGCGGTGCCATAAGTGCCGTCATGCTAGAGCTTGATGGTGGTGCGACCCTCGTGGGTTGCGCCCGGGCGCAGCTCGGCCCGCAGCTCGGCCTCGCGGGCGTGCATGGTGCTGCGGCCCTCGGCTACCGCGCGGCGAACATTGCCGCCCCAGCCGCGGACCGACCGGGTGACGTCGGCCTGGACCTGCTCCGGTGCGTAGCGGCGGGCCGCCCGTAGCACCCGGCGCCGGATCCACATCGCGCCACCGAAGCCCGCTGTCGCCCCGGTCGAGAACCACACGAGTCGGCGGACGAGGAACATCAGCGCTCGTCTCGCATGCCGTTGTCGGAGGCGTCGCGGCGGCCCCGCAGCCGGCGGGCGGCCCTGGCCGTGCCGCTGGCGAAGGCCACCCCCTTGATCACCGGGTTGGCCATGGCGATGTAGGCCAGCCGGGAGGCGGAGTCAACGGTGCCGGTCACCGACTCGGCGGTCGTCACCAGCTGGTCGAAGCGCTCCAGCTCGTGGTTGGCCACCTGGACCGTGTCGTGCAGGTCGTGGAGGACCGGCAGCGTCTCGG
>DASQUY010000098.1:0-5637 GCA_035641055.1 Acidimicrobiales bacterium
GACCCCTACGTGGCGCCTCCCCCGGCGCGCCCCTACATCCAGGAGGTGGGCGCCGACGTCGGCCGGCTCCGCATCGGCGTGCGCACCGCGGCGTTCGGCGGCCTCACCACCACCCATCCCGACTGCGTGGCCGCCGCCGAGGACGCGGCCCGGCTGCTCGAGTCGCTGGGCCATTCGGTCGAGCCCGCCGACCTCCCGGCCCTGGACGACGCCGACTACACGACCCACTTCATCACCGGCTGGACGGCGGGCACGGCCTGGAACCTCGACCACTGGAGCCGCCTCACCGGCCAGGAGATCACGGCCGACGACGTCGAGCCGCTCACCTGGGCGCTGGCCGAGGCGGGGCGGGCCGTCACGGCCCCGCAGTGGCTGGCGGCGCGGGAGTGGCTGCAGGCGCATGCCCGGCGGGTGCAGGCGTGGTGGACCGGCGGGTTCGACCTGATGCTCACGCCCACGCTGGGCGAGCCGCCGCCCCCGCTGGGCTCCTTCGCCAGCCCGCCGGAGAACCCGCTCCACGGGCTGTTCCGGGCGGGCGAGTTCGTGCCGTTCACGCCCCTTTTCAACGTCACCGGCCAGCCGGCAATCTCATTACCCCTTCACTGGAACGACGCCAGCCTGCCCATCGGCGTGCAGCTGGTGGCGGCCTTCGGCGCCGAGGACGTGCTGCTGCGGGTGGCGGCGCAGCTCGAGGCCGCCCGGCCGTGGGCCGACCGCCGACCGCCGGTCCACGCCTGAGCGAGCGCGCCATGGAAACGCTCCCCCACGTGCTGCTGGTGCACGGGTTCGCCTCGTCGTTCGCCCACGGGTGGCAGCAGAACGACTGGACCGACCTGCTGGCCGACGCCGGCCGCGAGGTGGTCCCGATCGACCTCCCGGGGCACGGGACATCGGCCCCGACGACCGACCCCGTCGCCTACGCCGATGTGCCCGGCGCCTTGGCGGCGACGCTGGCGCCGCACGCCCCGGTCGATGCCGTCGGGTTCTCCACCGGGGCCCGCCTGCTGCTCGACCTGGCGGCCGAGGACGCCGGGCGCCTGCGCAAGCTGGTGCTGATCGGCGTGCCGTTCCCGGGGTTCCCGATCACCAACCCCGACTTCGCGCTTGCGATTGGACTCGGCGGTGCCCTGGCGATCGGCGAGACGTTGGTTCCGCCCCTGATGGTGCCGGAGGCGTTGGGCGTGCAGCTCTTCACCGTGCTCACGCCGCAGGAGGCTTTGGCTGGGGTCATCGACGACATCGAGGCGCTGGTCGCCGACGGCGCCCTGACGGGCGGGTACGCTCAAGGGCTCACCCGGCCACTGGAGACCGCCATCCGCAGCCTCGACGGCGGCAACGCCGACGCGGCCTGTGACCAGCTCGACGGCGTCTCGGACAGGTCCATCCCCGGGTCCATCCTGGACGCGGGATCAGCCGGGGATCTGATCGCGCGAGTCGAGGCGGTCGAGGCGCACCTGGGCTGCACCTAGAGGCATCACACGGGATCGGCACGGGGACACCAAGGTGTCCCCGTGCGCCTGAAGCCGTACCGTCGCGGGCATGCGACCCCTCGACGAGCAGGTGATCCTCGTGACCGGCGCGACCGACGGGCTGGGCCACGGCGTGGCCCGGCGGCTGGCGGAGGGCGGCGCCACCGTGCTGCTGCACGGGCGGGACGACGAGCGGGGCGCCTCTGCCATCCGCTCGATCGGCGAGGCCACGGGGAACGACCGGCTGCGGTGGTACCGGGCCGACCTGGCCTCGCTGGCCGAGGTGCGGGCGCTGGCCGAGCGGGTGCTGGCCGAGCGGGTGCTGGCCGACGAGCCCCGCCTCGACGCCCTGGTCAACAACGCCGGCATCGGCACCTCCCTGCCGGGCGACGGCGCCCGCCAGGAGAGCGCCGACGCGCACGAGCTGCGGTTCCAGGTCAACTACCTGGCGCCCTACCTGCTCACCCGGCTGCTGCTCCCGCTCATCGAGCGCTCTACACCGGCGCGGATCGTCAACGTCAGCTCCGCCGGCCAGGCGCCGATCGACTTCGACGACGTCATGCTCGAGCGCAGCTATTCGGGCTACCAGGCGTACTGCCAATCCAAGCTCGCCCAGGTCCTGTTCACGATCGACCTGGCGGAGGAGCTGTCCCGGCGCGACGCGGCCGTCACCGTCAACGCCCTGCATCCGGGCACGTTCATGCCCACCAAGATCGTGACGCACGCCGGCGTCGACCCGATCACGCCGCTCGAAGAGGGAGTCGACGCCACGGCCCGGCTGGTCGCCGACCCGGCGCTCGACGGCGACCCGACCGGCCGCTACTTCGACGGCCAGCGCGAGGCGCGGCCCCACGCCCAGGCCCATGACTCCGCCGCCCGCCGTCGGCTACGGGAGCTGTCCGACCGGTTGACGGGTCTGGCGCCGCAGCCGGCCTGAGGGTCGGCCGCTACTAGCCTGGCGGCCGGATGCAGATCGTCTACGTCGCTGGGGACACGCGGCGCGAGCTGGATGTCCGGGTCAACGCGCCGTCCGCGACCGTGGGCGACCTCGTGCGCGCCCTCGATCCCACGGCCGGCGACGACCGGACGCTGCTCATCGACGACCGGCCGGCCGACCCCGACTTCGACCTGACCGAGGCCGGGCTCCACGAGGGGGCGGTCGTCCGCCTGGCGCCGCTGGCCTCCGCCGGCGCCCTCCCACACCCCGAACCTGCGGTGGTTACGGGGGTCATGGCCCCCTTAACCACCGCAAGTTCGTACGGGGTGAGTTCGCAGGGGCGGGCGCAGAGGAAGGAGTTGGTCGTCACCAACGGGTTGGACGCCGGGCATCGCTTCCCCCTGGCCCCGGGCGTCGCCGTCGTGGGGCGGGCGCCGGGGTGCGACATCGTGGTCGACCATCCCACGGTCTCCAAGCACCACGCCGAGCTGACCGTCGGCGGCGCCACCGGCAACGGCGTCGTCATCGCCGACCTCGCCTCCCACAACGGCACGTGGGTGGGCGGGCTGCCCGTCGTCGAGCCGGTCCCCGTCGCCGACGGCGTGCCGGTGCGCCTGGGCGCCCTCGACCTGGAGGTGCGCCCGACGATCGACGCCGACCGGCCCGCCGCCGTCGACCCCGTCCGCCACACCACCGCCGCCGGCACGATCCCGTTCAACCGCCCGCCCCGCCCGGCGCCGCCGCCCGAGCCCGACGAGATCCGCCTGCCGGCGCCGCCCAACGCCAACCAGTCCAAGGTGCCGCTGTCGCTCATCGCCATCGTGACGCCCCTCCTCTTCGCCGGGGGCATGTACCTGGTGACGCGCTCGCCCTACATGATGATGTTCGGGCTGCTCACCCCGATCATGGCGATCGGCAACGCCATCGACGCCAAGCGCCGGGGGCGCCGGTCCGAGCGGGGTGAGAACGAGCGCTTCCGCCGCGAGCTGGGCGAGCTCCGGGAGCGGCTGGCGGCGGCGGCTGAGGACGAGCGCCGCCGGTCCCACGCCGCCCATCCCGACCCGCCCGAGATCCTCCGCCGGGCGACGCTGCCGAGCACGAGCCTGTGGGAGCGACGGCCGGAGCATCCCGACTTCCTGCGCCTGCGTGCCGGCGTCGGCGACGTGGCGTGGTCGCCGCCCGTCGCGGCCGTCGCCGGCCGACCGGGCGCCGAGGAGCCCGAGGAGCTGACGGCGGCGCTCGCCGAGGCGAGCGTCCTGCCCGGCGCCCCGGTGCCCGTCGACCTCTCGGGCGGCGGCGTGGTCGGCATCGTCGGCGACCGGTGGGCGGCGCTGGCGCTCGCCCGCTCGCTGGTGTGCCAGGCGGCCGCGCTGCACGGCCCGGCCGACCTGCCGATGGTCGTCCTGGCCAGCCCGACCGCGGCGCCCGCCTGGGACTGGACCAAGTGGCTCCCGCACGCCCGCGACGCCAGCGGCGTCGGGCGCATGCTGTCCGGCGATGCCGAGCTGTCGACGCGGCTGGCGGAGTCACACCTGAAGGCCGCCGGTTCCCGGGACCGGGCGGAGTTTGCCAGACCGCCGGGCGGTGGCCGGGCGGTGGGGCCGACGCTCCTGGCCGTCGTCGACGACGAGTCCCTGACGGAGGGGCGCCGGGCGCCGACCCGCAGCCTGTTGCGGGGCGACGGCGGGCTGGTGGCCGGCATCGTGGTCGCGTCGACCGTCGACCGGTTGCCGGCGGTGTGCACCACCGTGATCGAGATGGTGGACCCCGACGGCGGGGCCGACCTGACGCTGCCGCAGCAGGGCCAGCGCATCCCCGGTTTCCTGGCGGCCGGCATGGCGGACGGCGTCGCCCGCGACTGCGCCCGGTCGCTGGCCAGTTTCGAGGACCCCGAGCTCGACCTCGTCGGCGCCGGGCTGCCGGCCTCGATCCGGCTGCTCCCGCTGCTCGAGCTCGACGACTGCACGCCCGACGCCGCACTCGCCCGCTGGAAGGCCGGCGGCGTCGACCCCCCGCCGGCGTCGCCCGTCGGCGTGGCCGAGGACGGCGTGTTCACCATCGACTTCGTGGCCGACGGGCCCCACGGCCTGGTCGGGGGCACGACCGGCGCCGGCAAGTCCGAGCTGCTGCGCACGCTGGTGGCGGGGCTCGCCGCCACCGTCGACCCGGATCACCTGACCTTCGTGCTCATCGACTTCAAGGGCGGCAGCGCCTTCGACGAGTGCGCCCGGCTGCCGCACACGGTGGGGATGGTCACCGACCTCGACCAGCACCTCGCCGAGCGGGCCCTGCGCTGCCTCGAGGCCGAGCTCCGGTACCGGGAGCGGGTGCTGCGCGACGCCGGCGCCATCGACCTGCCCGACTACCTGAGGAAGGGCCTTGCCCAGCCGCTGCCGCGGCTGGTCGTGATCATCGACGAGTTCGCCACGCTCAAGGCCGAGCTGCCGGAGTTCATCGACTCCCTGGTGGGCGTGGCGCAGCGCGGGCGCAGCCTGGGCGTGCACCTGCTGCTCGCCACGCAGCGGCCCCAGGGGGCGATCAGCGACAACATCAAGGCCAACACCAACCTGCGCATCGCCCTGCGGGTGCAGGAGAAGGGCGAGTCGAGCGACGTCATCGACGTGCCGGACGCGGCCGGCATCCCCCGCACGGCGCCCGGCCGTGCCTACGTGCGGCTCGGACCGGGTGAGGTGGTGGCCATCCAGACGGCGCTGTCGACCGGCTCCCGCCACGAGGCCGCGCCGGCCGCCGTCGACGTGGCGCCGTTCGTGTACGGGCCGTCGCCGCGGCCGCCGGCGCCGCCACTGCCCGATGTTGGCGCCGCCGCGCCCGGCTCGGAGCGCGGGGGCGACGACGAGACGGACTTGACGGTGCTCGTGGGCGCCATCCGCGAGGCGTACGCCCGCACGGGCCGGCCGCCGCCGCGCCGCCCCTGGCCGGATCCGCTGCCCGGCGACGTCGACCTGGACGACCTCGTCGACGCGGCGCTCGGCGCTCGCGACACCGACGCGGCGCCCGAGGTCGTGCCGGTGGCGCTGGCGGACGATCCGGACGCCCAGACCCAGTACCCCGCGGGCTGGTCGCCCGCGGAGGGCAACCTCCTCGTCTACGGCATCGGCGGGAGCGGCACCACCACGACCCTGACGAGCCTGGCGCTGGCGCTGGCCCGGCTGCGCCCGGCCGACGAGCTCCACCTCTACGCCCTCGACTTCGGGGCCGGCGAGCTGGGGG
>DASQUY010000099.1:0-2456 GCA_035641055.1 Acidimicrobiales bacterium
GATCGGATCAGCGTCCCGTCGATGTCCCAGAGAACCAGACGGCGAGGCACGTCCCGCAGGATGGCAGAGTCACCTCGGGGATGGGCGCGCCCACGGAGCCCGCAGCACGTCGCGGGTGACCTCCATCTGGCCCCGGTGCTGCGCCAGCTCCTCGTAGATGTGGATGAGGGCGCCGCCCTGCGTCTCCGCCAGCGGTAGGCCGGCGTCCTCGGGCTTGGGCGCGCCGCGCGGCGGCGCTGACGGGTCCAGCTCGGCGATGTCCTCGGCGAGCTGGCGCCGGGCCCTGCGGGTGCGCTCGACCAGCTCGTCGACCGGGCCGGCGGCGCGGAACTCGGCGTCACGATCCCGCTGGATCGCGCGCCCAGCCACGATGTGGCCGCCCCAATAATCCATCACGCCCAGGCAGTGGGTGAGCACGGCGTACGGCGAGTTGGCGCCCGGCGTGTCCAGCCGCCGGTTGGCGAGTTCGTCGCCGAGCTCGGTCACGATCGCCGCCATGCCGTCGAGCGCCTCGTCCACGTACCAGCAGAAGTCCTCCACGCTGATCATCGCCCCAACGTAGGGTCCAGGGGATGCACGAGCATGTGGCACCGTTCCCGGGGGTGGGCGTCGCCCTGGTCACCCTCTTCGACCACGACGGCGGGATCGACGCCCCGGCGACCGCCGCCCACGCCGCCCGGTTGGTGGAGGCCGGCGTCCGGGGCGTCGTGGTGGCGGGGTCGACCGGGGAGGCGGCGACCCTCGACCCCGACGAGCGCACCCTGCTGCTCACCGCCGTGCGCGAGGCGGTGGCTGGGCGGGTCCCGGTGCTGGCGGGCACGGGCGCCCCGTCGGCCCGGCAGGCGGTGGCCCTCTCACGCCGGGCGGCGGACGACGGCGCCGACGCCCTCCTCGTGCTGTCGCCGCCCGGGGCCGAGGATCCCCGGCCCTACTACGAGACGGTGGCCGCCGCCGTCGACGCGCCGGTGCTCGGCTACCACTTCCCCGAGGCGTCGGCGCCGGGCATCCCCGTTGACGTCGTCTGCGAGTTGCCGATCGCCGGGCTGAAGGACTCCGCCGGCGAACCCGCCCGCCTCGCCCTCGAGGCCGACGCGCTGCCCGTCGGGCTCTACACCGGCAGCCCGGCGGTGCTGCTCCAGGCCCGGGCCATGGGCTGCAGCGGTGCCATCCTGGCGCTGGCCAACGTCGACCCGGAGGGATGCGCCCGCGCCTGGGACGGCGACGGCGCCTGCCAGCGCGAGCTGATCAGCGGCCACCGGGTGGGCGCCCTGGCCGGCATCGCCGGCCTCAAGCGGGCGCTGGCAGGCGTCTACGGCACCTCCCCGGTGACCCGGCTGGCTTGACCATCCGGGAACTTGCGGTGCTTAGGGACGCTATAGCGTCCTTAGCCACCGCAAGTTCGGACGGATCAGGCTCCGAAGCGGCGCTGGAGCTCGGACTTGAGGACCTTGCCGGCAGGGTTGCGGGGCAGGGCGTCCACGACCTCGAGCTGTTCGGGCAGCTTGCGGGTGATGAGCCCGCCGTCGAGCAGGTGGGTCGTCATCTCCTCCATGTCGAGCGGATCCTCGCCGGGGGTCGGGACCACCACCGCGCACGCCCGCTCGCCGCGCTCGGCGTCGGCGAGCCCGATGACCGCCACGTCGGCGATCCGGGGGTGCGTGAACAGGAGGTCCTCGATCTCCTTGGCCGAGATGTTCTCGCCCTTGCGGATGATCACGTCCTTGAGCCGGCCGGTGATGGTGAGGTTGCCCTGCTCGTCGAGCCGGCCGAGGTCACCGGTACGGAACCAGCCGTCGTCGTCGAAGGCGTCGGCGTCGAGCGCCGGATCGACGTAGCCGAGCATGACCTGCGGGCCCTTGGCCCGCACCTCGCCCTCCTCCCCCACGCCCGCCTCGGCGCCGTCGGCCCGGACGATCCGCAGCCGGGTGCCGGCCACCGCCCGTCCCTCGGTGTCCGCCAGCACGGCGTCGTCGTCGCCGGCGTCGTTCATGGTGAGGATCGGCGCCTCGGTAAGGCCGTAGCCGGACACGACCCCGACGCCGAAGGCGGCCTTGAGCTCATGATGCAGGCTGGGCGGCTTGGGGGCGCCCCCGCCGGGGAAGGACCGCACGCGGGGAAAGAGCTGCTCGCCCTCGGGCAGGGCCCGCTGGGCCTGGAGGTACACCTGGTGGAAGTAGGTGCCCGCACCCCCCTGGGTGATCCCCTCGCGCCGCAGGAGGTCGAGCGTGGTGGCGGGATCGAACGCCTCGTCGAGCACGAACGTCAGCCCGTAGGCCATGGCGGCGTAGATGTAGAGCCCGCCGGCGATGTGCGTGAACGGGAAGACGAGCGCGAACCGGTCGTCGGCGGCCAGCTGCAGGCGCTCGGCCATGCCGAGCGCCGCGGCCCGCAGCGAGCGGTCGCCGTGGCGGGCGCCCTTGGGTTCGGCGGTGGTGCCGGAGGTGTAGTACACGTAC
>DASQUY010000100.1:0-3303 GCA_035641055.1 Acidimicrobiales bacterium
ACGAGGCGGGTGAAACCCCGGATGCGCTGGGGGCCGAGCCGGCGGCCGCCCAGGTCCTCGCCAGCAGCATCGTAGAGCGACGCGGTGACGAGGAGCTGGTGCGGCGCAGCCTCGTCGCAGAGACGGGCCGCCAGGTTGACCGGACGCCCGACGTAGTCGTCGCCCTCGAAGAGGATCACGCGGCCGGCCGCCACACCGCCGCGCAGTGGGAGGGCACAGCCGCGCCCGTCGAGCGCCTGCTCCATCCGCACCACGGCATCCAGCAGGGGCCGAGGCTCGGTCGCCACCAGCATGGCCCCGTCGCCCAGCCACTTGGCCACCCGCACGCCCCGCCACCCGGCGCGCTCGCGAATCACGGCCCGGAACGTCGACAGCGCCCCGACCGCCTCGCCCACGCCGTGCTCGTCGGTGAGGGTCGTGAACCCGCACAGGTCGATGAAGGCGAAGTTGCGCCGTACCAGGGCGTCGGCGTGGTCGGCATCGGAGACGGTCTGCACGGTGAGGAGCGTAGGGGGTCGGGGTCGGTACCGTGCCACCGATATGGCAGCGCTCGCCTCCCTCGCGTCGTGGCCCGTCGGCACAGCCGCGGCCGCGGTCGTCAGCTACGACGGTGGGCGCAAGACGGCCGGCGATCCCCGCTGGTCGACCCGCATCGCATCGGTCACCAAGCCCCTCGTCGCCCTGGCCTGCCTCGTGGCCGTCGAGGAGGGAACGCTGGCCCTCGAGCAGCCGGCCGGCCCGCCCGGCAGCACGGTGCGACATCTGTTGGCCCACGCCTCCGGCCTGCCGTTCGACGGATCGGCCCCCATCGCCGGCCCGGGCGTGCGGCGGATCTACAGCAACACCGGCTTCGACGTGCTCGGGGACACCCTCGCCGGGACGGCGGGGATGCCGGTGGACACGTATCTCGCGGAGGCCGTGCTCGTCCCCCTGGGCCTGGACCAGACCGAGCTGCGGGGCTCACCGGCCGACGGCGCCTGGTCGACGGTCGAGGATCTTGCACGCGTCGCGCTCGAGCTGCTGCGGCCGACGCTGGTGACGAGGTCCACGCTGGCGGAGGCGACCAGCGAGCAGTTCCCCGGACTGGCCGGGGTCGTACCCGGGCTGGGCAGCTACGACCCCAACCCCTGGGGCCTCGGGTTCGAGCTCAAGGGCGCCAAGTCACCGCACTGGACGGCGCCGGAGGGCTCGCCCCGCACGTTCGGCCACTTCGGCGGGTCGGGCACGTTCCTGTGGGTGGATCCCGACGCCCGGCTGGCCTGCGTCGTCCTGACCGACCGCGAGTTCGGCGACTGGGCCCCGCCCCTGTGGTCGTCGCTGTCGGCCGACGTCCTCAACAGTCGAACGTAGCCCGGCTCGAACTTGCGGTGGTTATCGGGGCTATGACCCCGGTAACCACCGCAAGTTCGGCTTGAGTGGGGTCAGAAGCGGGCGGCGGCGAGGTCCGCCGGGCCGGCGGTCACCGCCGGGGCCAGGCCGGCCGCCTGCGGCAGCAGCTGCTCGGCGTAGAACCGAGCGGTCACGACCTTCTGGCCCAGGAAGTCCGCGTCGCCCCGGCCGTCGTCGAGCAGCCGGGCAGCGGCCTGCGCCGAGCGGGCCAGCAACCACCCGCCCACGACGATCCCGCACATGCGCAGGTACGGCGTGGCCCCGGCCAGGGCGTTGGTGGGGTCGGTGGCGCCGTTGGCCAGCAGCCAGTCCGTCGCCTGACGGAGCACGGCGTGGGCGTCGGCGAGCCGCTTGCCGATCGTGGACAAGTCGCCATCGGCCACCAGCTCGTCGGCGGTGGCGGCGATGGCGGCCAGGAGGTCGCCGATGACCCCACCGCCACGCATCGGCAGCTTGCGGCCGACGAGGTCGATGGCCTGGATGCCGTTGGTGCCCTCGTAGATGGGGGCGATACGGGCGTCCCGGTAGTGCTGGGACACACCCGTCTCCTCGATGTAGCCCATGCCGCCGTGCACCTGGACCGCCAGCGAGGAGAGCTCGACGCCGAGGTCGGTGCCCCACGCCTTGGTGATGGGGGTGACGAGATCGGCCTGCTCCTGCCGCCGGGTGCGAACCTCCTCGTCGGGGTGCCGGTTGGCCAAGTCGATGCACTCGGCGTTGAGGTAGGCCAGGCAGCGGAGCGCCTCGATCTGCGCCCGCATGGTGAGCAGCATGCGCCGCACGTCCGGGTGTTCCACGATGGGGACCGACTCCCCGGCCGGGGCACCCGGCGGGCGACCCTGGCGGCGCTCCCGAGCGTGCGCCACCGCCTGCTGATAGGCCCGCTCCCCCACCCCCAACCCTTCGAGGCCCACAGCCAGGCGCGAGTTGTTCATCATTCTGAACATGTAGCGCATGCCCGCGTTGGGCTCGCCGACGAGATAGGCGACGGCGCCGTCGTACGCCATGACGCACGTGGGGCTGGCGTGGATCCCCATCTTGTGCTCGATCGACACGCAGTCGACGCGGTTGCGCTCGCCTGGCGAGCCGTCGTCGGCCACCAGGAACTTGGGGACGATGAAGCAGGAGATGCCTCGGGTCCCGGGCGGCGCGCCGGGGACCCGGGCCAGCACGAAGTGAACGATGTTCTCGGCCAGGTCGTGCTCGCCGTAGGTGATGAAGATCTTCTGCCCGGTGAGGCGCCACGTCCCGTCGTCGGCCGGCACCGCCTTGGTGGTGAGGGCGCCCAGGTCCGAGCCGGCCTGCGGCTCCGTGAGGTTCATCGTGCCGGTCCAGGTGCCGGTGACCATCTTGGGCAGGAACAGCTCGCGCTGCTCCTCGGTCCCGTACTCGAGCAGCATGTCGATCGCACCCTGTGTGAGGAACGGGCACAGCGAGAACGCCATGTTGGCGGCGGTCACCATCTCCTGGATGGCCGTGCCGACCAGCCACGGGAAGCCACCGCCGCCGTAGTCCGTCGGGAAGGGCACGCCGGCCCAGCCCCCGTCGACGTAGTGGCGGTACGCGCGGGCGAAGCCTTCGGGCATCGTCACGCTGCCGTCGTCGTGGCGCCGGCTGGGTTGCGTGTCGCCGACCCGGTTGAGCGGGGCGAACTCCTGCGCGAAGAGCCGCCCCGCCTCCTCGAGAACCCCGAACACCGTGTCGGGATCGGCGTGCTCGTAGCCCGGGACCGCCGCCAGGCCGGCGAGATCGACGACGTGTTCGAGGACGAAGCGCATGTCGGCGAGCGGGGGGGAGTACTCGGACATGCCCTTGACGGTAGGCCGGCGGGAGGCGATCCCAACAGGGGCGGCTGGAGTGCGCCTCTAGGCTCGGCCCGGTGCCCCTCGATCTCCTCGATGCCGGCGTCCACGC
>DASQUY010000101.1:0-4812 GCA_035641055.1 Acidimicrobiales bacterium
AGGCGATCCAGGCAGAACTGGACTGCACCTGACGGCGGGCCGCGGCCCGGCCTCTGTGGGTCAGCCCCAGACCTCGGCGGCGGTCTCGACGATGAGCCGCAGCTTGGCGACCTGGTCCTCGTAGGTGATGCGGTTGCCCTCGACCGTGGACGAGAACCCGCACTGGGGCGACAGGCAGAGCTGGTCGAGCGGCACGTACTTGGACGCCTCGTCGATGCGGCGCTTGAGCGTGTCCTTGCGCTCGAGCTGCGGACGCTTGGTGGTGACGAGGCCGAGCACGACCATCTTCCCCGGCGGCACGAACCGCAGCGGCTCGAAGCCGCCCGACCGCTCGTCGTCGTACTCGAGGAAGAACCCGTCGACCGCCAGCTCGTTGAACAGCGCCTCGGCCACGAAGTCGTAGCTCCCCTCCGCCACCCACGCGGAGCGGAAGTTGCCCCGGCACATGTGGGTCGTGACCGTCATGCCCTCGGGCTTGTCGGCGAGGGCGGCGTTGATCTGGCGGATGTACCGGAGGTGTTGGTGCTCGGCGTCGTCGCCGCGCTCGGCGAGCCGGGCCCGCTCGTGCGGGTCGTTGAGGTAGGCGAGGCTCGTGTCGTCGAACTGCAGGTACGTGCAGCCGAGCTCCGCCATCGCCGCCACCTGCTGGGCGTAGGCCGCGCTCAGGTCGTCCCAGAACTGCTCGATGTCGGGGTACACGTCGGGGTCGAGCGCCGCCGGCCCGCCCCGGTAGTGCACCATGCTCGGCGACGGGATCGTCAGCTTGGGCGTGGCGGTGGTGGTCATCGAGGCCAGCGCCGTGAAGTGGTCGGCGAAGATCGGCTCGGGCAACGAGATCCGCTCGTCGATGACGAGCGCCGCCGCCTCGACCGATAGCTCGCCCTTCTCGTCGTGGAAGTCGATCTTGAGCTTGTCCTCCCCCGGGTGGACGCCCCCGAGCTGGTAGATGAAGTCCATGTGCCAGAACTGGCGGCGGAACTCGCCGTCGGTGGCCGATTGCAGGCCGATCTCCTCCTGCATCTTGACCACATCGGCGATGGCGGCGTCCTCGACGGCCCGTTTCTCCTCGGCGGTGATCCGTCCGGCGCCGGCGTCCTCCCGGGCGTGGTGCACCTCCGGCGGGCGCAGGAGGCTCCCCACGTGATCGGCCCGGAACGGCGGAGTGGTGCGTTGCGACATGTCGGATCCTCCCTCTCGTTGCGTCAGCGGACACTCACAGCGGCAGCCCGGTGTAGTTCTCGGCGAAGGACTGCCGGGCCGCCTCCGAGCCGGCCAGGTAGTCGAGCTCGGCCTCCTGGATGCGGCGGTCGAACTCGCTGCTGCCCGGGAAGCGGTGCATGAGCGTGGTCAGCCACCACGAGAAGCGGACGGCCTTCCACACCCGGGCCAGGGCCCGGTCCGAGTACTCGTCCAGCCCGGTGGTCGACCGGCCCCGCACGGCGTCGGCGAGCGCCGGGGCGAGGTAGTGGACGTCGGACACGGCGAGGTTCAGGCCCTTGGCGCCGGTGGGCGGGACGACGTGGCCAGCGTCGCCCGCCAGCACGAGGCGCCCGTGCCGCAGGGGCTCGGCGACGAAGCTGCGTAGCGGCGTGATCGACTTCTCGATGGACGGGCCCGTGGCCAGCCGGTCGACGACCTCGGGGGGCAGCCGGCCCCGCAGCTCGTGCCAAAATCGCTCGTCGGGCCAGTCCTCGACGGCATCCTCGATGGGGCACTGCACGTAGTAGCGGCTCAGCATCGCGTGCCGCATCGAGCACAGGGCGAAGCCGCGCCCGCTGTGGGCGTAGATGAGCTCCTTGTCGACGGGCGGTGTTTCCGACAGGATGCCGAGCCAGCCGAACGGATAGACCCGCTCGTAGGTGCGCACGACGGACGCCGGGATGGCCGTCAGGCACACGCCGTGGGCGCCGTCGCAGCCGGCCACGTAGGCGCAGTCGATCCGGTGGTCGGCGCCGTCCTTCGTGAGCGTGACGTACGGGGCGGTGCTCTCCACGTCGTGGGGCGTCACGTCGTCGGCGGCGTCGACGACCGGCACGCCGTCGGCGTCGACCGCGTCATACAGGTCCTTCGTGACCTGGGTCTGGCCGTAGATCATCAGACCCTTGCCGGTGAGCCCCTTGAAGTCGATCCGCACGTGGCGGCCGGAGAAGCTCAACCCGACGCCGTCGTGCACCGTGCCCTCGCGGTCCATCCGCTCGCCCACGCCGGCGGCCCGCAGCACGCCCACGGTCCCCCACTCGAGGACGCCGGCGCGAACCCGTCCCATCACGTGCTCGCGGGTCTGCCGCTCGAGGATGACCGAGTCGACGCCCGCCTGCCGCAGCAGCCGGGCGAGCAGCAGGCCGGCGGGCCCGCCGCCGACGATGACGACGGGAACGCGGGCCGGCACGCCCGGCGGCACGCTCATGCCCGGAGCACCCGCTCCAGGCGGTCGAGGACCTGCATCGTGGGCAGGCACTGGGCGACGCTGGCGGCCGGCTCGCGGCCCTCGCGCACGGCGGCGACGAACTCGCGGTCCTGGTTCTCGATGCCGTCGGTCGAGGCGCCCACGCCCGAGGTGTCGACCGGCTCGTCGCGGCCGTCGACCAGGTCGTCGTAGCGGGCGAGGTAGGTGCCGGAGTCGCCGATGTACCGGAACGTCGTGCCGAGCGGGCCGTCGTTGTTGAACGACAGCGCCAGCGTGCACAGCGCCCCGGACGGGGCCCGCAGGCCCACGGTCATGTCCATGGCGATGCCGAGCTCGGGGTGGGGAGGGCCCTCCTGAGCCCAGGCGCCGGCGGGGACCTCGCCCGTCTGGTGGAGGAACAGGTCGACGGTGTGGCAGGCGTGGTGCCACAGCAGGTGGTCTGTCCACGAGCGGGGCTGACCCAGCGCGTTCTTGTTCTCGCGGCGGAAGAAGAAGGTCTCGGCGACCAGGTGCTGCAGCGTCAGCTCGCCGGCGGCGATCCGGCGGTGGATCCACTGGTGGCTCGGGTTGAAGCGGCGGGTGTGGCACACCATGGCGGTGACGCCGGTGCGCCGCTGGGCGTCCACGACGGCCTCGGCGTCGGCGAGGCTGTCGGCCATCGGGATCTCCACGAGGACGTGCTTGCCGGCCTCCATCACCTGGATCGCCTGGGCGGCGTGGAGCGGCGTGGGGCTGGTCAAGATGGCGGCGCCCACGTCGGGCCCATCGAGCATCTCGGCCAGGTCGAGGCCGTGGCGCGGGATCCCGAACTCGGCTGCGAAGGCGGCGGTGCCGTCGGCATCACCCCCGGTGAGCGCCACCACGTGGACGTCGTCGATGCGCCCCAGGGCGGCGACGTGCCGACGGGCGATGGCGCCCTCGCCGACCAGGAGGATCCTCATGCGGTGTGTCCCGTGCCCTGGTCCATGCGCGGTGCCACCCCCCTCACCTACCATTGCCGTGTTGTGAACAATACTGTTAACGATCCGCCCGTGAGAAACTGACCCGACCATGGCGATCGCGGCATCGGTGACGGACCAGCTCCGGGACGACATCCTCGAGGGCGCGTTCCCGCCCGGTGAGCGCCTCATCGAACTGCAGCTCGCTGAGCGGTACGGGGTGGGTCGGGCGGCGATCCGGGCGGCCCTGGTCGAGCTGGACGCCGAGGGACTCGTCCGGCGGGAGGCCAACCGCGGCGCCACGGTGCGTCGCATCAGCGTCACCGAGGCCGTCGAGATCACCCAGGCCCGGGCCGCGCTCGAGGGCCTGATCGCCGGGCTGGCGGCCGAGCGCGCCACCGACGGCGAGCGCGACGAGCTGTGCGCCCTCCTGGCCGAGATGACCGACGCCGTCGAGCACGAGGACAAGCTCGCCTACTCGAAGCTCAACCGTGCCCTGCACGGGACGCTGTGCCGGATCGCCCGCCACCGGGTCGCCGACGACCTGGTCGCCAACCTGCGCAACCGCGCCGCTCACCATCAGTTCCGGCTGGCGCTCGTGCCCGGCCGGGCGGCCGAGTCGCTGGCCCAGCACCGGGCCATCGTCGAGGCGGTGACAGCCGGCGACGGGCCGGCGGCCGAAGCGGCGATGCGCGACCACCTCGCCTCGGTGATCGACGTCCTGCGCCACTGGGAGGCCTTCGACACCCGGGCCTGACTCTCCCTACTGAGTCGCGAGGCGGCGGAGGTGGGCGATAGTGGCCCGGGTCATGGTCGGGTCGACGCCGAGGTCGGCCAGCAGCTCGGCGGCGGCCTCCATCTCCTCGGTCCGGCGGGCAGCGTGGTGGGGGGTGCCGTCGACCAGCCGGCGGAGCAGGGCCTCGTCCGCCGCGGTGATCTGGCCCACGATGTTGTCCCACGTCTCGGCGGCCAGCCCGGCCGCCTCGGCGGCCTCCATCGACTCGATGAGGACGGCCGCCAGCCCCTTCATCACGACGCTGCGCAGCAGCTTGCGGGTGGCGGCGAACCCCGGCTCGTCCCCGGCGTGCTCGACCGGCATGCCCAGCGGCGCCATGAGCTCGACGAACTCCTTGGCGCCCGGTCCGGAGGCCAAGGCTTGTGTGCGGAGGCCCGTGCCCGGCACCGGTGCCATGAGCGCCACGTCGGCGAAGCCGAGACCGGCGTCGGCGGCGATGCCGGCCAGCCGCCGCTTCAGCCCGGCCGCAGCCGTCGACAGGTCGGCGTAGACCGCTCCTCGGGGGATGGCCCCGAGCGCCTGGGTGAGGGCGCCGGTGGCGTCGGCGGCGGCCGTGACGGCGAGCACGAGCCCGGCGCCGGCGGCCGCCGCCCGGGGGTCGTCGTGGCGCGCCACGCCCGCCGGCGTGGCGACGTCGGCGGGGTCGTGGCCGTGGGCCTCGACGCCGGCGG
>DASQUY010000102.1:0-2197 GCA_035641055.1 Acidimicrobiales bacterium
CCAGACGGTGACGACCCCGTCGGGGGCCAAGTCCTCGGGCCGGAGCCGCGACCCGTCCTCGCGCACGATCCGCCGGCCGCCGGCGAAGGCGGTGGTCTTGAGGCCCCGACCCGGGCGGGGGCCCAGCGACCGGATGGGGAACAGCAGGGCCACGCCCAGGGCGGCACAGGCCCCGCTGGCGGTGGCGACCAGCACGCGCCGCCGGGCGAGGCTGGTGCCGCCGGCTTCGAAGTCGGCGGCGAAGGCGCGCACGTCCTCCTCGCTGGAGACCAGCGGGTGACGCTCCTCCTCCACCTGGCGGCCGGGCATGAAACGCTTGGCCCACAGCACGATGCCGACGCCGATGCCGCCCAGGACGACCGCGAGCAGGATGCCCTCGAGCTGGGCCTGCCCGCCCTGCCAGTAGACGGCGGCGAGGCCGATGGCGGCCGCCATCGCCACCAGGAAGCAGCCCGCGGCCGCCCGCTCGACCCGGTCGTCACTCACCCTGCCTCCCCTCGTTCGCCCCGGTGGTCCCCCGCAGCCGGCGGATGGGGCTGCGCGTCCCGATCCACGCCACCAGGACCAGCAGTCCGCCCATGCCGACGATCCAGGCCACGAACCCCTCGGGGACGGGCCCGGTCCGGCCGATCGGCAGCCCACCGGGGTCCTCGGGGTCGCCCAGGAACTCGACGTAGCGCACGAGCGAGTCGAGCTCGTCGTCGGGCAGGATCGCCTCGTCGAACACGGGCATCTGACCCGGCCCCACGCGGACCGCGGCTCCCACCTCGGTGGGGGTCGCCGGTCCCAGCCGCGGGGCGGCCCGCCCGAAGCTCAGGGCGCCGCCGCTGCCCGAAGCGCTGTGGCAAGCCTGGCAGTTCTCCCGGAACAGCTCGCCGCCGCGGGGCAGGTCGCCGGCGGCGGGGTCGACCTCGGGGATCTCGGGACCGTCCCCGAGGCTGCCGACGTAGGCCACGAGCGCCTCGATCTGCTCGTCCGTGTACGCCGGGTCGTGGCGCGTGGGCTGCTCCTCGGGGTTGGCGAGCGGCATGCGCCCGGTGGACAGGAAGTAGAACGCGCCCGCCTCGCCGGCGGCCTCGAGCGACGGGCCGCGGACCTCGCCGTCTTCGGTGACGACACCCTGGCCGGCGGCGCCGTGGCAGCTCGAGCAGCCGGTCTCGTACAGCTCGCGGCCGCGGGCCAGCAGCTCGTCGTCGCCACCGGCGCCATTGCCGCCGCCGGCCCGGCCGCCGACGATCCCCGGCGTCGCGAGGGCGGTCGCGAGCAGCGGGACCGCCACCAGCGCCCGATGCAGCCGGCGGGGTGTCACCGGAGCAGGTAGATCGTCGAGAACATCGCCACCCACACCACGTCGACGAAGTGCCAGTAGTAGCCGCACACCTCGACCGTCTGGTGGGCGGGCGCCCGCGAGCGGCCGGCGATCGCCCACGACACGGCGCCCATGAACACCAGCCCGCCGATGACGTGCAGCCCGTGGAAGCCGGTCATGAGGTAGAAGATGGACCCGTAGGCGTGGTCGTCGAGGCGGAAGTCGGCCTGTATGTACTCCCCGGCCTGGTTCGACAGGAAGATCAGGCCCATGAGCGTCGTGATCCCGAGCCAGTGGACGGCTTGGCGACGGTCGTCCCGCCGGGCGGCCTGCACCGCCATGTGCATGGCCCCGCTGGAGGCCACCAGCACGACCGTGGCGATGGCGGTGCGCACCGTCTCCAGCTCGACGTCGGCCGGCGGCCACACGTCGTTGACCGAGCGAAGGGTGAAGTAGGCGGCGAACAGCCCGGCGAAGAACATCAGCTCGGACGCCAGCCACACCACGACGCCGACGCCGAGGGTCGACGGCCCTGCGGCGCCGGGTGCTTCGGCGGGTGCCTCGGCAGGCTCGACCCTGACCGACATGCGCTTGTTTGTACCAGCTTGCACACCGAGGGTGGGGCGATCGGCGGCTCTGCGCCCGCCTCGGGCCCCACCAACCCGAGGCAATAGCTCACGTCCACAACGGCCCGAGGCAATAGCGAACGGAAACCGTCAGCCATTGCCTCGGGCTTCCCGGATCGTTAGCCATTGCCTCGGGCTGGGCTACGGTCGGCGGCGGTGCCCGCTGTGTCCGGCCCGAGCGCCGCCGATCTCGCCCTGCGCTGGCAGCTCGACCCGGCGTCGCTGCTGCTGGTGGTCGTGACGGGCGGGCTCTACGCCTTGG
>DASQUY010000103.1:0-5775 GCA_035641055.1 Acidimicrobiales bacterium
GTGGAGGGGTCGAGGTCCTCGAACCAGTCGTCCGACGGCACCTGCCGCCCGCCGACGACCGAGGCGACCTCGGCCGGGACCTCCGTCGGCCCGCCGGCCGTGTGAGACGTGACACTTTGTCCGGCCATTTCTGTCGCTGGACTCTGTCACCCGACATGATCGCTGTCAACGATCACCGTGGGCCGACCTTGACGGGAACTTTGTACGGCCATTTACTGGTCGGCGTGCAGGTTGCCGCCTACCGACGGCTCGCCGACCGCCTCCGTCGCGACGTGCTGGCGCAGCGCTACCGCGACGGCCGCCAGTTGCCGACCGAGGCCGAGCTGGCCGCCGACCACGGCCTCAGCCGGCAGACCGTCCGCCGGGCGTTCCAGGATCTCGTGGCCGACGGCCTCGTCTACCGGGTGCCGGGGCGGGGCACGTTCGCCCGGCCCGACGCCGGCATGTACCGCCGCCCCACCGGGTCGATCGAGGACCTGCTGGCGCTCGGCACCGACACCGAGCTCGAGATCCTCGAGGTGCCGGCGCGACGCGTCGACCTCGAGGCGGCCGGCCGCCTGCGGCTCGACACCGACGAGGTCGTGAGCCTGACGTTCCGGCGCTTCCACGAGGGGCAGCCCTTCTGCCTGACCACGGCCCATGTCCCGGTGGCCCTGGGCAAGCGGCTGTTGGGCGTGCCCGAGCTCAACGAGCTGGGCGTGCGGCGCCGCATGACCGTGCTGAGCGTCGTGCAGCGGCTCTCCGGTTCCGCCATCGCCCGCGCCGACCAGAGCATCACGGCCGTGCCCGCCCCCGCCGGCGCCGACGGCCTGATCGACGTCGCCGTCGGCGCCCCGGTCCTGCGGATCGACCGCGTCTACACGGACCGGGAGCAGCGCCTGCTGGAGCTGGCCATCAACCACTTCAACCCCGCCCGCTACTCGTACCGGCTCGACATGCGGGCCACGAGCCTGTGACCGGCGGCGCCCACGCCAGCGCCTCCATGGCGGCTGCCGTGGCGACCGCCCTGCGCGCCGCCGGGACCGGTGTCGCCTTCGGTCTTCCCGGCGGCGGCTCCAACCTGGACGTCATCGGCGCCCTCGAGGCCGCAGGCTGCCGCTTCGTGCTGGCGCACGGCGAGACGGCGGCGACGATCATGGCGGCGGCGGCCGCCGAGCTGACGGGGCGGCCGTCGGCGTCGGTGGCGACGCGCGGCCCCGGCGCCGCCAGCGCCACCAACGGCGCCGCCCACGCCCTCCTCGATCGCCAACCCGTCGTGCTGATCACCGACTGCGTGCCGGCCGCGGAGCGGGAGCGGATCTCGCACCAGCGCCTCGACCAGGCGGGGCTCCTCGGGACGGTGACGAAGGGATCGTTCACGCTCGGCCCCCGCAACGCGGCCGAGACCAGCGCCACCGCCGTCCGCCTTGCCTGCTCCGGCCGGCCCGGGCCCGTCCACCTCGACCTGGATCCCGATCCCGCTGAAACTGGTTGTAGCTATGCGGCATATGACCGCATAGCTACAGCCAGTTCGCGTGGGATCGACCCCGCGGCGCTGGCGGCGGCACGGGCTGCGGTCCGGGGCGCCCGCCGGCCCGTGGTGGTCGCCGGCGTCGGGGCCGCCCCGTCGGTGCCCCGGCACCGGCGGGCGGCGACCATCACCGCTCTACGCCGCCTGGTCACCCCGGCCGCCGTGCCGACGCTCACCACCTACAAGGCGCGCGGGGCGGTCGGCGACGGCTCCCCCGCGGCCGCCGGCGTCGCCACCGGCGCCACGATCGAGGCGCCCGTCCTCGCCGAGGCCGACCTCGTCATCGGCGTCGGCCTGGATCCGGTCGAGCTCATCCCCGGGCCGTGGCCCTACCCCGCCCCCGTCGTGCTCGTCGGGGCCTGGGCGATCGACGACAGCCGGTTCTTCGGCGACCGGCTCGTGGCCGAGGTGGTCGGCGACGTCGCGACGATCCTCGACGAGCTGGCCCCCGACCTGCGTGTCGACGGCGACCCCGACACCGCCACCAAGCGCCGCCAGGCGGCCCGCGCCCGCGTGCTCGACGCCGTCCCCGCGTCGGCGTCCGACGGGCTGGTCCCCCAGCAGGTGGTGACCATCGCCCGGGAGGTCGCCCCGCCCGGCACCATCGCCACGGTCGACGCCGGCGCCCACATGCTGGCGGCCGTGCCGCTGTGGCACGTCGAGGACCCCGGCGAGCTGCTGATCTCCAACGGCCTGGCCACGATGGGCTTCGCCCTCCCGGCCGCGGTCGCCGCCGCTCTCGTCCGTCCCTTCCGGGTCGTGTGCTTCACCGGCGACGGCGGCATCGGGATGGCCCTCGCCGAGCTGGAGACCCTGGCCCGGCTGCGCCTACCGGTCGTCGTGGTCGTGTTCAACGACACCGCCCTGAGCCTGATCGCCGCCAAGCAGCGGCCCGACCGCCAGGGGGGTCCCGGCGCCGTGCGCTACGCCCCCGTCGACTTCGCGGCCACCGGCCGGGCGATGGGCCTGGCGGCGGCGCAGGTCGGCGATCCAGAGGGCTACCGGGCGGCACTGGTCGAAGCCCTCCGCCGCGACGGCCCGACCCTGCTGGACGTGGCCGTCGACCCCGCCGCCTACCCCGCCATCCTCGAGGCGATCCGGGGGCCGTCCTAGGCCGGCGGTTTGGCGTCGGCCCGCAGGGCGTCGTCGATCTGCCCGACCGCGGTCGACAGGCCCTCGTCGAAGCCCATCGACAAGAGCTGGTCCATGGCCTCGCTCGACGCGAACGTCGTCTCGATCGTCAGACGTGTGCCGCCACCGGTGCGGGCGTCGATGCTGACGCGGGTCGTGACGGTGGGCATGTCCGGGCCCCCGAGCTCGAACTCGAGGCGGCGCGGGGCGTCGACCGCGAGGACGCGCCACCAGCCAGACAGCCGGTCGCCGTCGGGACCGGTCACGAAGTAGGAGACGGTGCCTCCCGGGTTAAGGTCGTGGCGGACGACGGTGGCCGGGTGCTCCGGCGGGCCCCACCACCGCTCGAGCTGGCGGGGGTCCGCCCACAGCTTCCACACGCGGTCGACCGAGGCGTCGAACTCCGCCGTGATGGTCATCGTGCGGGCCTCGGGATCCTTGTGGACGCTCGTGACGGTCATGCGGAGCCTCCTCCGGCCGGGTCCTCGGCGAGGATCTCGCCCATGCGGTCGATCCTGGCCCGCCACAGGACCTCGAGGTCGTCGAGCAGGCGGGACGCTCGTCGGATGGCGTCGATGTTGCCGACGACGAGCTGCTCGCGCCCGCGCCGGCGCTTGGTCACGAGCTCGGCCCGCTCCAACACACCGACGTGCTTGTGCACCGCGGGAAAGCTCATCGGGTAGAGGCGGGCAAGCGCCGAGACCGAGTGCTCGGCCTGCAGGGTGCGCACCACGATGTCTCTCCGGGTGGTGTCGGCGAGCGCATGGAACACCCGGTCCGCCGCCCGCTCGTTCTCGTCGGCATCCTGCTCGACATCTATAACCATATGGTTGTAGGTTAGCCTCGATGAGATTGACGCTGATGGAGTTCGTGTCGCTGGACGGCGTGTCCCAGGGCCCCGGGGCCCCCGACGAGGACACGAGCGACGGGTTCACGCAGGGCGGCTGGTTCGTGCCGCACATGGACGAGCAGTTCATGCAGGTGGTCGCCACCTGGGTCGGCCAAGCGGACGCGTTCCTGTTCGGTCACCGCACCTACGAGAACTTCGCCAGGGACTGGCCGAAGATGACGGAGGCAGACGATCCGCTCGCCCCCACGATGAACGGCCTGCCGAAGTACGTGGCCTCCCACAGCCTGACGACGGCCGACTGGGCCCCGACCACGATCCTGTCCGAGGACATCCCCGCCCAGGTGGCCGAGCTGAAGCGGCAGCCCGGCCGGGAGCTGCAGATCCACGGCAGCGCCCGGCTGAGCCAGTCGCTGCTGGCCGGCGGGCTGATCGACGAGTTGCGGTTGGTGATCGCCCCCGTGGTGGTGGGCCACGGCCGGCGCCTGTTCCCGCCGGGCGGAGCCCCGGCCGGGCTACGCCTGCTGCGGCACGAGGCGACGCCGGGCGGGCTCGCGATCCACGTCTACGAGTGGGCGGGGCAGCCGAAGTCCGGCAGCTACCGGCCAGGCTCCTAGGACCAGGGAGGCTGGGGAACACGCCGGCACGCCCTGCGGGTTCCCCAGCCATGGACGGTCTGGCAACCCGGCGACTGCAGGCGGCGCGGGCGAGGGTCGGCGCCCATGCCCCCGTGCTCACGCTGATCGCCGTCGCCGCCATCTGGGCCGGCCTCGCCCTCAACCAGCCGTCCACCACGTTCCACCTCGCCCCCGCGGCCATGGCGGCCGCGTGGCCGTTCATGGCGCGGGCTCGCCACGGCCGGGCATCGCTCGCCGCGGCGACCAGCATCGCCCTCGGGGCCTTCGCGCTCACGGCCACCCTGGCGATCGTCCTGCGGGCACTGGACGCCCTCCGGGGTCCGGCGCTGGTCGGCGGATCGGCGCTGGGCGAGTCCCTGATCGCCGCCTTCGTGGGCGCCTTGTGGGGGTTCTGGGTGCTCGGGCGGGAGTGCCCCGGCGTGGTCCTCTCCCTGCTGGGCATCACCGACGACAAGGACGGGTAGCCGCAGCCCGCGGGCCGTACCCTGGGCGCGTGGTCGACGCCCGTAGCGACGTGGTCGGCAGCCTGCTCCGTCCGCCGCGGCTCCTCGCCGCCCGTGAGCGCTTCGCCGACGGGGCCCTCACCACGGCCGAGCTCAAGGCCGTCGAGGACGGCGCCGTCAACGAGGCCCTGCGCCTGCAGGAGGAGGCGGGCGTCGCCGTCGTTACCGACGGCGAGATGCGCCGCGTCTCGTTCCAGAGCCAGCTCCCGGCGGCCGTCGAGGGCTTCTCGGACTGGGACCTCGACGCGTTCCTGTGGGGTGACTGGCACGGCGACGAGGAGGTCGGCGACTTCCGGCTGGAGCGTCCGGAGCTGGCCGTGATCGGGAAGCTGCGCCGCCGCCGTTCCCTGTGCGCCGAGGAGCTCGCCTACGCGCGTGGGCGCACCGACCGGGTGCTGAAGGTCACGCTCCCGAGCCCCAGCCTGTTCGCCAACTTCTGGGATCCCGGACGGGCACCGCCCGACTACCGCACCCTCGAGGATTTCCTCGCGGATGTGGCGGAGATCATCAGGGAGGAGGCCGACGAGCTGGAGGCGATGGGCGCCACGTACCTCCAGCTCGACGCTCCCCACTACACGATGGTGCTCGATCCCCGCTACCGGGACTTCTACGCCAGCCGCGGCTGGCCGACCGCGCGCTGGATCGAGCTGGGCGTCGAGCTCGACAACCGGGTCATCGGTGAGCGTCCGGGGGTGACGTTCGGTTTCCACCTCTGCCGGGGGAACCAGGCGAGCCGGTGGCTCGTCGAGGGCGGCTACGAGGCGGTGGCGGAGCAGATCTTCGGCGGCATCCGCGCCCGCCGCCTGCTGCTCGAGTACGACGACCCGCGCGCCGGGGGGTTCGAGCCGCTGGCCCGCGTGCCCGCCGACCGGTGGGTGGTCCTCGGCCTGGTGACCACCAAGCAGCCCCGTCTCGAGTCGGTCGACGACCTGGCGAGACGGATCGAGGCGGCGAGCCGCTACGTTCCCCTGGACCGGCTCGCCGTCTCGCCCCAGTGCGGCTTCGCCACCTCGGTGCTCGGCAACGCGCTCACGATCGACGACGAGCGGGCGAAGCTCGGCCTCGTCGCCGAGGCGGCCCGCAAGGTCTGGGGCTGACCCGACCCCGGTCCGTCGCCCTCAGGGGTGCGACAGGATCGTGACGACC
>DASQUY010000104.1:0-4967 GCA_035641055.1 Acidimicrobiales bacterium
CGGACAGAAGCGTCGTCACGACAGACTGGGGAGGTGACCGCCCGGGCATCGTCCGTGGTCGCCGTGGTGCTGGTGGCCGTGGCTGCCTGCTCCGGGGTCGACCAACAGGGGAGCGAGCCGGAGCCGCAGGCGTCGGCGCCCGCCACGGTAACGACGCACTCCCCCACACCATCGCCGTCGCCGACACCGACCCCGACACCCCCGACCACCGAGGGACCCCCGCCGGATCCGACGTTCGAGGCGACCATCGCCGCGATCGACGAGGCCGGCCGGACGCGGCTGGCCCACTCCTGGCGGCCGGGCTGTCCCGTGCCCCTGGAAGATCTGCGCCTGATCACCCTCGACCATTGGGACTCCGACGGGACCGAGCAGCAGGGGGAGCTCGTGGTCCACGCCGACGAGGCCGAGGCGATCGTGGAGGTCTTCGGTCGGCTGTTCGAGGCCCGGTTCCCCATCGAGCGCATGCAGCTGGTCGACGTCTACGGGGGCGACGACCACGCCTCGACCCTCGACAACAACACGGCGGCGTTCAACTGCCGGTGGGTCGTCGGCAAGCCGGGGGCCTGGTCCGAGCACGCCTTCGGGCGGGCGATCGACGTCAACCCGCGGGTCAACCCCTACGTCGTCGATCCTCGGGTGGACCACCCCGAGCTCGCTCCGTACCTCGACCGGTCGCTCCGGGCGCCCGGGATGATCAACGGCGGCAGCGTCGCCATCGAGGCCTTCGCCGCCGTCGGGTGGCACTGGGGCGGTACCTGGTCCTCGCCCGACTACCAGCACTTCTCCGCGACCGGCCGCTAGACGATCGGAAGGCGGGACGACCGGCGGCGGGTTTCGGTGGTATGCGCCGGAGCCGGTGGGCCGCCATCCTCGTGACATCGGCCGTGGTCCTGGCGGCGTGCGGCGGCTCGTCGGGGGGCGGTGAGGCGTTCGATCCGCTCACCGACGACCCCAACGAGGCGGACGCGCCCGCCGCGCCCGAGCGCGAGGAGGTCGCCGGCACGGACCTGACGACCCATGCGGTGCCGCTGGCCGATGTCGTCTTCGACACCTTCGACGGCGGCTCCGTGCCCCTGTCGGCGGCGAGCGAGGAGCAGGTGCTGAGCCTGCGCGACGCGATCGTCCCCATCTCCGAGCCGCGGTACGTGGCGGCGTCGAGCGTGGCGGACGTGCTCGAACCGGACGAGCCTGTGCTCGGTTACGTGGCCAGCGGCGATGCCTACGCCTACCCGCACCGCATCCTCTTCGTGCACGAGATCGTCAACGACACCTTGGGCGGCGAGCCGGTGCTCGTGTCGTACTGCCCGCTGTGCAACAGCGGCGTCGTCTTCGACCGACGCCTGCCGGATGGGACCGAGCTCACCTTCGGCAACACCAGCGCTCTCTACGAGAACGACCTGGTCATGTACGACCACCAGACCTTCTCGTACTGGTGGCAGGTGCCCGGCCGGGCGATCGTCGGCGAGCTCAGCGGCACCGAGCTGGAGGCGCTGCCGTCGACGACCACGACGTGGGAGGAGTGGGCCGAGCTGCACCCGGACACGCAGGTCCTGAGCCTCGACCAGGGCTTCGGCATCGACTACCGGCCGCGCTCGACCGATGACATCGCCGCCGGCGTCGATGCCGGGCAGCCGCCGTTCCCCGTCGACGCCGACGTGCTCGACGACGACCGGCTGCCGTCCTCGGCGCAGGTCGTGGGCGTGGAGGTCGGCGGCGACGCCCGGGCCTTCCCCGTGACCGGTGAACCCGACGCCGCCCACGGCACCGTCGGCGGCACGCCGGTCGTCGTGCTGTTGCAACCCGACGGCGGCGCCGCCTTCCGGGCCCGGGCACCCGACGGCGAGCCGCTCACGTTCGCGGTCGCCCCCGACGGCCGGGGCTGGACCGACGAGGAGACGGGCACCCGGTGGGACGCCGCCGGTCGCGGCGTCCACGGCCCCCTGGGGGGCGAGCAGCTGGAGCCGCTGCCGTCCCGCTCCACGTTCTGGTTCGCCTACCTCGCCAGCTTCCCCGACGTCACCGTCTCGTCGCCCTGACCAGAGCCCACGGGCCGGTGGCGATGATCCTCACGCTCTGCCGGTCGCGAGGACCACGGGCTGGTCGAACGCGCCCGCACCGTCCTCGACGAAGGCCTCCCACTGGCCGACAACATCCTCTTCGAGCGCAGCTCGGGCGGCCTCCGGCGCTTGGCTCACGATCGGGCCCATCGGCGTCGCGTTGACGTACTGCCACAGGAACTCCCGCGGCGGGGGGAGGCGAACCGTGGCGGTCACGACCCTCGCGTCGACGTCGCCGAACCCGGCGTCGGTCAGGAGGCGCTCATGCTCGGCAGGGTCGTCCATCGAGAACACCGCGTGCACGAAGCCGGCGAGATCGGGGTTGATGTGGCGCGCCAAGCCCTCGGCGAGGATCTCCATGGGCTGATTGATGGTCCCGGGGGTGTTGAGGACGAGCCGCCCGCCCGGGACGAGAGCCCGCCGCATCTCCGAGAGTGCGGCCGCCTTGTCCGGGACCAGCATCAGGCCCATCTGGCAGCAGACGACGTCGAAGGAGGCGTCGGGCACAGGAAGACTCGCCGCGTCCCCCTCGCGCCACTCGATCGCCGGCCCGGAGGGCACGGTGACGGAGCGGGCCACCTCGAGCATGCCGGGGGCCACGTCGACGCCGACGACCGTCCCGGTCGGACCGACCCGCTCGGCGGCCAGGCGGGCGATCAGCCCGGTGCCGCAGGCGACGTCGAGGACCCGCTCGCCGGGTCGGAGATTGGCCGCGCGGAGCAGGTCGGCGGCAACCGGCGCGGCGATGGCGGGGACGAAATGGCGCTCGTAGTACTCGGCGGCGATGCGGCCGAACTCCTCCGGCCTGGCCTCGCCGAAACCCACGTGCTGGTAGGACGCTTGCTGGTTCATCGCTTCCTCCTGGTCGGCTTCGGCCTACAGCCCTACGGCGTGCCGTCGCAGCCCGATCCGTGCCGTCCCGTGGCACACCCCGCGCAAGCCGAGGTCGGCGGGCCGGGATCAGGCGGCTACAGGCCGGCGGTCTCGGTGCGGACGGCGGCGAGGACGTCATCGATGCCGGACAGCGCCCTCTGGTGGCGGATGAGCAGCGCGAGCTCGCCGCCGACCCGCAGCCGCCCTTCGGCGAACGCCCGCTGGGCGGCGAGCTCGCCGGCGGCGATCCGGGCGGCGGTGGCGTAGTCGGTGGTGAGCCGCACGTCGAACCGCGGCGCGGCGCCGGCGACGAGGGCGACGTCCCCGTCGTCGATGACGATGTGCCACCGGATCGTGCCCCCGGCGGCCCACTCCGGGGCATCGGTGGCGACGTGCTCGATGGTCAGCCGGATCCCCGCCGTGGCGGCCCGCAGGCTGTCGTCGGCGGCGATGGCCCGGTGGGCGGCATCCATCCAGGCCGGGCTGAGGTAGCGCATCCCGGCGGACGCTACCGCCCGATCGCCGGTCGGTGGCTCAGCGACGCGAGCCCGGTGCTCGCCCGCCACGGCCGCCCCGGACCGATATGTAACGGGCTATCGTACGGCTGTGGAGATCGACGCCGCTGACCAGGTCCGGCGAGCACGAGAGCGTGTCGGTATGAGCCAACGGGAGTTGGCGCGACGCTCGGGTGTGCACCAGCCGAACATCGCTGCCATCGAGTCCCGGCGCACCACCCCCTCGCCGCACACCCTGGCACGTCTGCTGGAGGCTGCGAAGGAGCGGCCGTCCGTCGTCCTCGAGCGGCATCGAGACCGCGTGCGGACGATCGTCAGCCAACACCGTGGACATGACCCGCGTGTGTTCGGGTCGGTTGCCCGTGGCATGGACACATCTAGCTCGGACGTGGATCTGCTCGTCCGCTTCGACCCGGGTACGTCGATCTTCGACGTCGTCGGCCTCGCACGTGAGCTTGAGGACCTGCTGGGCGCGCCTGTCGACATCGCCAGCGAGGGCGCCGACAGCCCCGTGCTCGCCCGAGCACGGGCTGAGGCGGTTCCCGTGTGAACGACCGAGCCGACCCTGACGATGGGGCTGCACTCGTTCTTCGGGACCTCGGGCGGTTCGCCCGCACCGCTGAGCGGCTCGTCGCCCAGGGGCGAGAGGCGTACCTCGATCCCAACGATGACCTGCTGCGACGCGCCGGACGGAGCGTGATCGTGGATGTCTCGGCCGCCGTCGACCGCTTGCCCGAGGCCTTCCGGGCCCAGTTTCCCGATATCCCCTGGCGCAACATCCGCGACGCGCGCAACTACATCGCCCACCAGTGCGACCTGGTGCGCGATGACCTCATCTGGGAGGCCCTGCGGACCGATGTCCCCGAGCTCATCAGACGGATCAGGGCCACGGGCGGTGAGTAACCCCCGCGACGCTCCCGGATCGCCGCCGAGCCTGACGGCGGCCGACGAGTCGTATCACCCGGCCGGAGAGGGCCGGCTGTGGGGCGAGTCGTGGTACTTCGACTTCGCCACCGAAGATGCGAGGCTCGGCGGCTACGTCCGCTTCAGCGTGTACCCGCACCAAGGCGTCGCCTGGTACTGGGCCTGCCTCGTGGGCGAGGCGTGCCCGTACCCGCTGGTCGCCGTGGTCGACCACGAGGTGCGACCGCCCCGGCCGCCGTCGCGGGAGATCCGGGCCGAAGGCCTGTGGGCCGACCACAACACCGAGACGCCGTTCGACCACCTCTCGCTGGGCTGCGAGGCCTTCGCCTTGGGCCTCGACGACCCCGCCGCCATGCTGGCGGCCGGCGGATCGCCGCTGGGAGATCGCGTGCCGCTCGGCCTCGACCTGGAGTGGGAGACCGAGGGCGCCGCCTACGCCTACCCACCCGGGGTCACCCGCTATGAGGTGCCCTGCCGTGTACACGGCGAGGTGCTGGTGGGCGACCAACGGATCGAGGTCGACGCCACCGGCGAGCGGGACCACTCCTGGGGCGCCCGTGACTGGTGGGCCCTCGGCTGGACCTGGTGGGCGGGCGGG
>DASQUY010000105.1:0-4712 GCA_035641055.1 Acidimicrobiales bacterium
CAACGAGGTCACCGTCACGCTCACCCGCTCGGTCGACCTGCTGGTGCTCCCGGTCGGGAACCAGACGTTCACCGTCGACGGCAGCGCCTGCGTCGCCCGCGGCATCACCGGCGCCGAACCCACCGCCGTGTGTTGAGCACGGCCTGCGCGTTCCGGCGTTCGAATTTGACGGTTTCCGGCGGTCTCGAACGCCGATTCCGGGCGGGTGGGGATTCTGCTCAGCCCGACCATGGCGCGCGATCCGCCGCCCCGGGCGCTACAACAGACGCATGAGCGAGCGTCCACTGTCGGCCATCGTCCTGGCGGCGGGGCAGGGCACGCGCATGCGCTCGACCCGGCCCAAGCCCCTGCACGTGCTGTGCGGCCGCCCCCTCGTGCGGTACGTGCTCGACGCCCTGGTGGACTGCGACGTGGACCGGGCGGTCGTCGTCGTGGGCTACGCCGCCGACCTGGTCACCAAGAAGCTGCAGGAGGACCCGGGGCCGGCGCCGCTCGAGTTCGTCGAGCAGCGCGTGCAGGCCGGGACCGGTGACGCCGTGGCCGTGGGGCTCACCGCCCTCCCCGAGGACGAGGTCGACACCCTCGACCTCGACGACGGCGACGTGCTGGTGCTCCCCGGCGACACGCCGCTGGTCCGCCCGGTCACGCTCGCCACGCTGGTGCTCGAGCACCGGCTGTCGGGGGCGGCCTGCACCCTGCTGACCGCCCGGCTGGACGACCCCGCCGGCTACGGCCGGATCGTGCGCGACCGGGACGGGCGGGTGCGGCGCATCGTCGAGCAGGGAGACGCCAACGAGGCGGAACAGGCCATCGACGAGATCAACACCGGCATCTACGCCTTCCGGCGGGGCCTGCTGGCCCCGGCGCTGCGCCGGATCACCCCCGACAACGCCCAGTCCGAGCTGTACGTCACCGACGTCATCGAGGTGCTGGCCGAGGCCGGGCACCAGGTCGTGACGCTGCCGGCCGAGGACGCCGGGGAGGCCAAGGGGGTCAACGATCGGGTCGAGCTGGCCGAGGCCGAAGCCGAGCTGCGCCGGCGCACCAACGAACGCTGGATGGCCGCAGGCGTCACGTTGGTCGACCCCGCCACCACCTACATCGACGCCGACGTGAGCCTCGCTCCCGACGTCACGCTGTTCCCCGGCACTGTCCTGAAGGGCACCACCTCCATCGGCACCGGCAGCGAGATCGGGCCCCACACCCGGCTGATAGACACCCGCGTGGGTGAGCGGGCGCGGGTCGCCGAAGGCGTCGCCCACGGTGCCGTCGTCGGCGACGACGCCGTCGTCGGTCCCTACGCCGTGCTGGAGGTGGGTGCCGAGGTGGCGTCGGGAGGACGCACCGGCCCGTTCTACACTGGGGGTGCCGGCTAGCTGGGAGCCGCACGTCCTCCCGTCGGAAGGTGGTCATGGAGCTCGTCACCAAGAAGAGGCTGTACGTGATCTCCGGGCGGGCCAACCTGCCGCTCGCGGAGGAGATCGCCGGCCACCTCGGTGTCCAGCTCGGCGAGGCCAACTGCGACGAGTTCGCCAACGGCGAGATCCACTGCCGTTTCGGCGAGTCGGTCCGGGGCATGGACGTGTTCATCATCCAGAGCCACGGCGCCAGCAGCGCGATGTCGATCAACGACGCCATCCTCGAGCACCTGCTCATGGTCGACGCCGCCCGGCGGGCGTCGGCCAAGCGCATCACGGCCGTCATGCCCTTCTACGGCTACGCCCGCCAGGACCGCAAGGCCGAGGGGCGCGAACCCATCTCGGCCAAGCTGATCGCCAACATGTTCACGGCTGCCGGGGCCGGCCGGCTGGTCTCGGTCGACCTGCACAGCGGGCAGATCCAGGGCTTCTTCGACCAGCCGTTCGACCACCTGACCGCCATGCCGGTGCTGGTCGACCACCTCCGGCAGAACCTGGGCGACGACCTGGTGGTCGTGTCGCCCGACGCCGGGCGGGTGAAGGTGGCGGAGCGCTACGCCTACGCGCTGCACGCCGACCTGGCCATCGTTCACAAGCGTCGGGTGGCGGGGACGGAGGCCGGCGTCGAGGCCAAGGAGGTGGTCGGCAACGTCGAGGGCCGCCCCTGCGTGATCATCGACGACATGATCGACACGGCGAGCACCCTGGTGGCCGCCGCCGAGCAGCTCGTCGACCGGGGGGCAGGACAGGTCTGCGCCGCCGCCACCCACGGCGTGTTGTCCGGCCCGGCCATCGACCGGCTCAAGAACTCGGTGATCGACAAGGTGGTCGTCACCAACACCCTGCCGCTGCCGCCCGAGAAGCAGATCGACCAGATCGAGGTGCTGTCCATCGCCCGGGTCATCGCCGACACCATCGACGCCATCTTCGAGGACACCTCGGTGTCGGAGATCTTCGGCGGTGCCAACCAGGCCTGAACCGGACGTAAGCCGGTAACCTCTATCGGCTCCCATCCATGCGCTCCGGCGCGCCGTCAGAAGTAGGAGGACTCCGATGGCTGACGACATCATCGTGAAGGCCGAGACCGGCCGCCGCACGGGTTCGCCGGCGTCCCGCCGCCTGCGGGCCACCGGGCAGATCCCCGCCGTGCTCTACGGCCGGGGCGCCGACCCGGCGGCGATCAGCGTCGACTGGCGTGACCTGCGCGCCGCCCTCACCACCGAGCGGGGCCTGAACGCCCTGCTCACCATCGCCGTCGACGGCAAGCGCACCCAGGCGGTCGTGAAGGAGCTGCAGCGGCACCCGGTGCGCCGCGACGTGCTCCACGTCGACTTCCTGGCCGTCGACGTCGACAAGCCCATCACCACCGACGTGAACCTGGTGCTCGAGGGCGAGGCCGAGAAGGTGCTGCGCGAGCAGGGCGTCGTCGAGCAGATCCTCGGCACGCTGATCGTGACCGCCAAGCCCGGCGACATCCCCGGCCAGATCGTGGTCGACGTGTCCGACCTCGACATCGGTGGCCAGATCACGGTCGGCGACCTCGAGCTGCCCCCGGGGGTCACGACCGAGATCGAGCCCGAGGAGACCATCGTCATCGCCAGCCTCACCAGCCTGGCGCTCGCCGAGGAGGAAGAGGAGGCCGAGGGCGAGGAAGGCGAAGAAGCCGAGGAAGGCGAGGGCGAGGCCGCCGAGGCCGGCGCCGAGCGCGAATCGGCCGAGGCGGAGAGCGACTAGCGGCCCACCATGCCGCTCTTCGGGCGGCGCGGTGCCGCTGCCGAGCGCCGGGGCACGCCCGCCGACCTGCTCGTGGTCGGGCTCGGCAACCCCGGCCCCCAGTACGAGCACAGCCGCCACAACGTCGGCGCCGACACCGTCGCCCTGCTGGCCGACCGCCACGATGGCACCCTGCGGCGCGGGCGGGAGCGGGCCCTGACCGCCGAGGTCCGCATCGACGAGGCGCGGGTGGCGCTGGCGTTCCCCCAGACCTTCGTGAACCTGTCCGGCGAGTCGGTCGCCCGGCTCGTCCGGCGGCACGGCATCGACGACCCCGCCCGCCTCGTGGTCGTGCACGACGAGCTCGACCTGCCCCTCGGACGCGTCAAGGTCAAGCAGGGCGGCGGGCTGGCGGGGCACAACGGCCTCCGGTCGATCAAGGCCCACTTGCACACCGACGAGTTCCTGCGGGTGCGGATCGGCGTGGGCAAGCCGCCCACCAAGGAGCGGGGCGCCGACCACGTGCTGCGGCGGGTGTCCAAGCGCGAGCGGACCGAGCTCGACGTGGCCGTCGAGGAAGCGGCGGACGCCGTCGAGGCCATCCTCGCCGACGGCGTCGACGCCGCCATGAACCGGTACAACACCCGGGCGTAGCCCGCCCCCCTCGAACTTGCGGTGGTTATGGGGGCTATGACCCCCCTATCCACCGCAGGTTCGGGTCTTGGCGGCCGTCTCGGGCGGCCTCCCGGGCCTCGGCCCGGCGCTCGCGGAGCCACCACTGGCGGAAGACGACCGCCGCCACCACCAGCGTGAACAGCTCGCCGGTGCCCCAGAACAGCCCGGCGGCGGTGCGCTGGTCGGACAGGAGGGGGTAGGCCTCGGGGGCCACCGGCGACCCGGCGGATAGCAGCGCCAGCCCCACGACGGCGTGGAACGGCACCGCCGCCAGCAGCGCCAGCAGCCGGGCGCCATAGGGCGGGCGCCCGGGCAGGGGGTCCACGCCGGCCAGCACGGCGCAGAACAGCGTGCCGGAGGCGACGAAGTGGGCGTGCACGGCCAGGTGGACGGCGTCGTTGCGGGCGGCGACGTCGAGCAGCGGCGTGAGGTAGAGCCCCACGAGCCCGCCGCCGAACAGGCACCAGGCCACGACGGGGTGCGCCAGGACGTGCGCCGCCCGGCTGCGCAGGCCGACCCGCAGGGCCCGACGCGTGCCGCCGTGGGCCGCCTGCAGCGCCAGGGTCAGCGGCGCCGACAGCACCACCAACAGCGGCACGACCATGCCCAGCAGCGTGTGCTGCACCATGTGCACCCACAGGCGCTCCGTCTCGAAGCGCTCGATGCCCGACTGGGTGGCCACGACCGCCACCGCCAGGGCTCCCGCCATCGCCGCGCTCCGGGCGGGCGACCACTGCCGGCCCCGCAACGCCAGGCGCCGGACGCCCAAGGCGTAGAGCCCGCCCGTCACGACCACCAGCAGCAGCGACGCCGGGTCGAGCTGCCAGCGCAGGGCGAGATCGGCGGCGCTCGGGCCGGACACAGCGGGCACCGCCGCCGACCGTAGCCCAGCCCGAGGCAATGGCT
>DASQUY010000106.1:0-6898 GCA_035641055.1 Acidimicrobiales bacterium
AGGCCCGGGTCGGCGGGACCGTCGGTGCCCTCGACGCGCCGCGGGCGGGCGTGGCGGATCAGCAACAGCTCCATCGATCGGTACCGTGTCGGCCCGTGGGCGTGCTGTCCAGCCGGCGGACCAAGATCGTGGCGACGCTCGGGCCCGCGTCCGACCCTCCGGAGGTCCTCGGCGGCCTGCTGGACGCCGGTGTGGACGTCGTGCGGCTGGGGCTGGCCCACGGCACGCCCGACGAGCACCGCCGCCGGGTCGAGCGGCTCCTCGAGCTGGCCGAGCGAGGGGGCCGGACGATCGGGGTGCTGGCCGACCTGCCTGGCCCCAAGGTGCGGACGGGCACGTTCCCGGAAGGCGGCGCCTACCTGGCCGAGGACGACGAGGTCACGCTGGTCACCGGCGAGGGCCCCAGCGACCGCCGCCGCATCGAGGTGACCGAGGCCCGCCTGGCCGAGAGCGTCACCCCGGGCGACGCCATCGTGCTGGGCGACGGCACGGTCAGGCTCGAGGTCCTGGAGGTGACGGCCAACGAGATCCAGGCCGTCGTGCGCAGCGCCGGGCGTCTGCAGGGCCGACCCGGGGCCCACCTGCCGTCCGAGCGGTGGCTACCGGCCGTGCCCACCGACGAGGACCTGCGGCTGATCGACGCCGTCGCCCGGCTCGCCGACTGGGTGGCCGTCTCATTCGTGCGGGGCCCCGATGAGCTCACGCGGGTGCGCGAGGCGCTCGGCCCGGACGGTCCCCGGGTGATGGCGAAGATCGAGACCCGTGCCGCGGTCGAGCGCCTGGAGGATCTGCTCGACGTGGCCGACGGGGTGATGGTCGCCCGCGGCGACCTCGGCATCGACCTCCCCATCGAGGACGTGCCCCACCTGCAGAAGCGGATCATCCGCGCCTGCGGCGCCCGGGGTCTCCCTGTGGTGACGGCCACGCAGATGCTCGAGTCGATGGTCACGGCGCCGTCGCCCACGAGGGCGGAGGCGTCGGACGTCGCCAACGCGGTGCTCGACGGCAGCGACGCCCTCATGCTGTCCGCCGAGACCGCCATCGGACAGGATCCGGTGCAGGTGGTGCGCACCATGGCGCGCATCGCCGCCCGCACAGAGCGGTTCGACACCCGGACGGCCGGCAGCTACGAGCTCGGGCTGAAGGGCCGGGACCGGGCGCCGACCGCCGCGGCGGTGACGGCGGCCATGGCCCAGGCCGCCCTGCGGGCGGCCGCGGAGCTCGAGCTGGCGGCGATCGTGTGCTGCACCCGGTCGGGGACGACCGCCCGGGCCATGGCGGCGCTCCGCCCCTCGTGCCGGCTCGTCGGTGCCAGCCCGTGGCCGGCGACCGCTCGGCAGCTCGCCCTGTCGTGGGGCGTCGAGCCGCTGGTGGTCGGCGAGTACGGGACGACCGACGACATGGTGTGGTGCGTCGTCGAAGCGGCGGTCCGGCAGGGCCTGGTCCGCCACGGCGAGTCGATCGCTGTCCTCGCCGGCGCACCCGACGCCGCGCCCCGCACCACTGACGTGCTGCGGGTGGTTGCCGTCTCGTGAGCCCCCTGCGGCGGCGGAATCCCGTGGCGTTCGTGCTGTCGGGCGGGGGCAACCTCGGCGCCCTGCAGATCGGGATGATCCGGGCGTTGCTCGAGCACGACGTGCGGCCGGACATGGTTCTCGGATGCTCGGTCGGGGCGATCAACGGCGCGGCGCTGGCCGAGGACCCCACTCTGGCGGGCGCCTTGCGGCTGGAGCGGCTGTGGCGGGCCCTCGACGGCAAGGAGCTGATGCCGGCCGGCTGGCTCCCCAACACCGTGGCCATCGCCCGGCGCGGCGAGGCCGTCCACGACAACCATGGCTTGCGTCGCCATCTGGAGCAGTCGCTGTCAGCTCGCACGTTCGCGGAGCTGGCCGTGCCGTTCCAGTGCGTCGCCACCGACGTCGCAGGCGTGCGCGAGGTCTGGTTCGACTCCGGTCCGCTGATCGAGCCGATCCTGGCGTCGGCGGCGCTGCCCGCGGTCTACCCGGCCGTCGAGATCGACGGCGTGCGCTACCTCGACGGCGCCATCGTCAACGACGTGCCCGTGAGCCGGGCGGTCGAGCTCGGCGCCCGCACCGTGTACGTGTTGCAGGTCGGGATGTTCTCCCGCCCGCGGCGCGAACCCCGGTGGCCGCTCGACGTCGCCATCCAGGCGTACTGGATCGCCCGCCACCACCGTTTCAAGCGCGAGCTGGCATCGATGCCGCGGGCAGTTCGGCTGCACGTGTTGCCGACCGGGGAGACGCCGCACATGCGCTACAACGACTTCACTCGCACGTCCGAGCTGATGTCACTGGCCTACGAGGGGTCGAGCGCCTACCTGAGCGATGGAGCATCGAGATGACCGACCAGCCCGTGAACCTCACCGCGTCAGGGCCGCCCGAGACCGTGCTCGACGACGAGCCGGCCGAGGCCACCGCCGCTCTCGCCGAGGCGCTCGCCCAGCCCCCGCCCGCTCGGCGCGAGGCGATCGCCGCCGTCGTGGCGCGCTGGCCGCGCAACCTCGACGCCTGGGCCCAGCTCGGGGCGGTGGGCCGCGACGACGTCGAGCGCTACGCCTGCTACCGGGTCGGCTACCACCGAGGGCTCGACCGGCTGCGGGCCGCCGGGTGGCGGGGCTCGGGCTACGTGCGCTGGCAGCACCCGCAGAACCAGGGGTTCCTGCGGGCGCTCGACGGCTTGCGGGCGGCGGCCGAGGCCATCGGTGAGCGCGACGAGGCCGAGCGCTGCGCCACGTTCCTGCGCCAGCTCGACCCCGGCTGGCCGCCGGAGGGCTGAGCCGTCGTGGGGTGGCATCGATCGCCCCACAGCCGCTCCGGTCCCGGCTTCGGGGGTGGTGGCAGCTAGCCTCGCCGGCATGGCCGAACCTGGAGGCACGGGACCGATCGGGCCGTTTCCCGAGGGCGTCGACACGCCGGAAGCCCAGGAGGACTACGACAAGCTGCGGCGTCGGGTGCTGTGGTCGCTGCCGTACGGGCTCTACGTGGTCGGCAGCCGGGCGGGTGAGCGGCGCAACCTGATGACGCTCAACTTCGCCACACAGGTGAGCTTCGACCCCAAGCTTTTGGGCATCGGCGTCGAGAAGACAGCCGTGACCCACAAGCTGATCACCGACGGCAGCAGCTTCACGCTCAACACGGTGGCTCGCGACGATCGGGCCATCGTCCGCAAGTTCACCAAGCCGGTCGAGCACGACCCAGCCGCCGGCACGCTCAACGGGTTCCCGTTCCACGACGGGCCGACCGGGGCGCCCGTCCTCGACCAGGCGCCCGCCTGGCTCGACTGCGCCGTCCGGCAGGCGGTCGACTGCGGCGGCCACACGTTCTTCATCGGCGAGGTCGTGGACTGCGGCTTCCAGCAGGCGGAGGACACACCGGTCCTGCGGATGGAGGACACCCGCATGAGCTACGGCGGGTGAGCCGGTGGCCGACGACAGCGGGACACCTTCCCCGTTCCCGGCGGAGGGCCGCCCGGTCGACGAGCTGGTCGCCGAGCTGCGGGGCGGGCGGGGCGACGACGCCGACTGGCGGCACGGCCGGACCTTCAGCCTCGTCTACAACGCCGACGACCCCGATCTCGAGCGCCTGCACGAGGCCGTCGCCGGCGAGTACCTGCACGAGAATTACCTGAACCCCTTCGCCTTCCCGAGCCTGCTGCGCATGGAGCGCGAGGTCGTGGCCATGGGCGCTGACCTGCTGTACGGCAACCCGCGGGGCGGCAAGCTCACCGGCGGCGGCACCGAGAGCCTGTTCCTGGCCGTGCAGGTGGCACGCGACCACGCCCGCCAGGTGCGCGGCATCGCCGAGCCCACCGTCGTGTTGCCAGCCACCGCCCACCCGGCGTTCGCCAAGGCGTGCCACTACCTCGATCTCGAGGAGATCCGGGTGCCGGTCGGCCCTGACGGCCGGGCCGACGTATCGGCCACTGCGGCGGCGCTCGACGACCGCACCGCCCTCGTCGTCGGCTCGGCGCCCTGCTACCCCTTCGGCGTGATCGACCCCATCCCCGAGCTGGCGGACCTGGCGGCCGAGCGTGGGGCCCTTTGCCACGTGGACGCCTGCCTCGGCGGCTGGCTGCTGCCGTTCCTCGAGCGGCTCGGCGAGCGCATCCCACCGTGGGACTTCCGGGTGGCCGGCGTGACGTCGCTGTCGGCGGATGTCCACAAGTACGGGTGGTGCTTCAAGGGCGCTTCGCTGCTGCTCCACCGCCACGAGGACAACCTGCGGCTGCAGTACTTCCTGTTCGACGGTTGGCCCGGCGGCCTCTACGGCTCCGCCACGACCGCCGGGACCCGCCCGGCGGCCCCGATCGCCGCCGCCTGGGCCACGGTCGCCCATCTCGGGCTGGAGGGCTACCTGCGGCTGACCGACCGGGTCCGGGCTGCGTCGGCGCGGTTCCGTGGCGGTATCGAGGCGATCAACGGCATCCACGTCACAGGTGACCCGGTGCCGGGCGTGATGGAGATCGCCGCCGACACCGACCCCGCCACCGGCGCTCCAGTCCTCGACGTCTTCGCCGTGGGTGATGTGATGGACGACCGCGGCTGGCACCTCGACCGCCAGCAGGGTGGCCTCCATGCCATCGTGTCGCCGTCGCACCTGGCGGTCGCCGACTTGTTCCTGGCCGACCTGGCCGACGCCGTCGCGACGCCCCGGGAGAGCCGGGGCCGGGTGGCCACGTACGGCGCCGTGGAGTGAGCGCCGGGCCGGCGGGCGAGGTCCCCGACTTCGCCGGGGCCGTCCTGTGCGGCGGGCAGAGCCGGCGCATGGGGCGGGACAAGGCGCTCATCCCCGTCGAGGGCACGCCGCTGGTGGTCCGCGTCGCCCGGGCGCTCCGCGCCGCGGGAGCCCGCGAGGTCGTCGCGGTCGGCCGGCACCCGGGGTGGCTGGCCGAGCACGGGCTCGTCGCCGTCCCCGACGCCCGGCCGGGTCAGGGACCTGCCGGCGGCGTCGCCACGGCTCTGGGCGTGTGCCACCACGAGATCGTCGTGGTGGCGGGTTGCGACCTGGTGGCGCCGTCTCCGGACGCCATGGCGGCGACCGTCGGTGCGCTGGCAAGCCATCCGGGCGCGGCGGTGGCGGTGCCCCGCACCGGCGGTTGGCTCCAGTGGATGCACGCCGCCTGGCGGCTGGCCGCGGCGCCGGCATTGGATGCGGCCCTCGACGCCGGCGAACGGGCGGTGGGTTCCGTGGTCGAGGCCGCGGGCCTGACCGTCGTCGAGGTGGAGGGGGTCGACCCGGCGGCGCTGGCCGACGCCGACACCCCCGACGATCTGCGCTAGAGGCCCGCCGCCGCGGTGTGCCATTTCCTCCGCACCGAGGTCGAGGACATACCCGACCCCCTCGGTGGACCATTTCCTCCACCCCGGTCGAACCGGGCCCGGGGTGACGCGCCGGCGGCTAGTACCCTCCCCGCCATGGACGTCCCCGAGATCGATGTCCGCGAACTGGCCACGGCGCGCACCGCGGGCGCGCCGCTCATCGACGTGCGCGAGCCCGACGAGTACACGGCCGCTCACGTACCGGGCGCGGTGCTCGTGCCCCTGGCCACCGTCCCGGAGCACCTCGACGAGGTGCCGGGCGACGGCACCGTCTACGTGATCTGCGCCAAGGGTGGACGCAGCCGCCAAGCGGCCGAGTTCTACCGGTCACAGGGCATCGACGCCGTCAACGTCGCCGGCGGCACGAACGCCTGGATCGAAGCCGGCGAGCCCACGGCCACGGGAATGGAGCCGTAACGGCTCGGTCCGCCCTGCCGCCATTCCGCTGGATCGCCGACCCGCGGGAGCTCGACGCCGTCGTCGAAGCGGGTCGCTCGGCGCCCACCTACGCCCTCGACACCGAGTTCCACCGGGAGCGGACGTACTACGCCCGCCTGGCGCTGCTGCAGCTCGCCTGCGGCGACGACGTGGTGCTCATCGACCCGCTCGTCGTCGATGTGGGACCGCTGCGGGCGCTGCTCGACGGCCCGGGCCTCTGCCTCATGCACGCCGCCAGCCAGGACCTGGAGATCCTGGAGCGGGCGTGCGGCGTCGGCCCCCGCCGGCTGGTCGACACCCAGGTCGCGGCCGGCTTCCTGGGGATGGGGTCGCCGGGCTTGGGCACGCTGCTGCAGCGTCGCCTGGGCGTCCAGCTCCCGAAGGCCGACCGACTGGCGGACTGGCTGCACCGGCCGCTCAGCGACGCCGTCCTTGCCTACGCCGCCGCCGATGTCGCCTATCTCGACGCCCTGTGGGCATCGTTGCGGGACGAGCTCGACCGTCGCGGGCGCCTCGGCTGGGCGCTCGACGAATGCGACCAGCTACGCCGCCGCCACGGCGAGCCGCTCGCCACCCCGGAGCAGGCGTGGTGGCGCATCAAGGAGGCGCGGCGCCTCAAGGGGCGCGCCCGCGGCGTGGCGCAGGCGGTGGCGGCCTGGCGGGAACGGCGCGCTCAGGAGGTCGACCGCCCGGTGCGCCACGTGCTGCCCGACCTGGCGCTCGTGGCGATCGCCGAGCGACCGCCCCGCACGCGCGGCGACCTGAGCCGCGTCCGTGGGCTCGACCAGCGGCATCTCCGCGGCGGGGCCGGCAACGAGCTGATGGCGGCGGTCGAGGCCGGCGTCGAGCTGCCGGACGAGGAGCTCCAGCTCCCGGCCCGCGAGGGCGTCGACAGCGCCATCCGTCCGGCGGTGACGCTGGCCTCGGCCTGGGTGAGCCAGCTCGCCCACGACGCTGAGCTCGACGCCTCGCTGCTCGCCACCCGGGCCGACGTGGAGGCGCTCGTGCGAGGAGACGGCTCCCGCCTGCTCACCGGATGGCGGGCCGAGCTGGCGGGCGAACCCGTCCGCCGCCTGCTCGAGGGCGAGGCCGCGCTGGCGTTCAACGGCGAGGGCTCCCTCG
>DASQUY010000107.1:0-3469 GCA_035641055.1 Acidimicrobiales bacterium
CCGGTCGCAGCGCGCCGGTGGCGGCCAGCGACCGCCGGCCCCACCGAGGGGTGGTCGCCGACGGGGCGGACCCGCGGGACCAGCCCCGGGGGCGGCCCCGCCCGGCTCGCGACGCAGCCGGCCGGGGCCCGGCAAGCCCACGGCCAACGGTGCGCCGCCGAACGGTGCCGGCCGTGGTGTCCGGCGTCGTCCCCCTGCGCCGGGTCGGAGCGGGCGTCGGAGCGCGGCGGGACCGCCGGTGGAACCGTGGTCCCGGCGCGGCGAGGCCGAGTGGCCGCCGCCATCGGAGGCGGATCGCGACTTCTGGGCCCGCAGCCGTCGTCGCTGATGCCGGCACCGTCCGGTACGTTGCGCTGGATGGGAGACACGCTCGATGTCGACGCGATGATCCAGCGCTTTCGCGACCGGGCGCGGGCCGTGCGCAATCGACCGCTCCCGCCGGTCGCCGGCGAGGAACGCACCCAGTTCATCCGTCAAGCCGAGATCGACTACCAGGACTTCGCCATCATCGGCGACGCCCAGGGGCAGGTCGAGAATGGGGTGCTGGTCCTACGGGTCGACCTCCGGCCGTCCGAGGCGCGCTCCGAGTAGTCAAGCAATTTGGCTTGATGCATCTACCTGAGTTGATGTAATGTGCCGGCGTGGGAAAGCAACAGGCTGACCCGGAGCTCGACCCGCAAGCGTTCATGCAGCTCACAGGGCATCCGCTGCGGTGGCGGCTGCTGGGTGAGCTCGGCCGTAGCGATCGGATGGTGCATGAGCTGACCGGTCTGGTGGGTCAGCCGCAGAACCTGGTCTCCTACCATCTTGGCAAGCTGCGGGATGCGGGCCTGGTCTCGGCGCATCGCAGCTCGGCAGACCGCCGCGACGCCTACTACACGGTCAACCTGGCCCGCATCAGTGCGTTGTTGACGGCTACCGGTGTGGCCGTGCACCCGGGGCTCCGCCTCACCTCGCCGCCCCCGACCGGTGCGCGGGCAGGGGCAGCGCCGGCGCGGGTGTTGTTCTTGTGCACGGGCAACAGCTCCCGTTCCCAGATCGCGGAAGCTCTGGCCTGGGTCCGCTCCGGTGGACTGGTCGAGGCGCACAGCGCCGGCAGCCACCCCAAGCCCCTGCACGCCAACGCCGTGCGGGTGATGCACGAGGAGCATGGCATCGACCTGTCCGGGCAACGCTCGAAGCACCTGAGCGTGTTCGCGCAGCAGCGGTTCGATCAGGTGATCAGCCTGTGTGACCGCGTGCGCGAGGTCTGCCCGGAGTTCCCGGGCCAACCCGAGACGATCCACTGGAGCATTCCCGACCCCGCCGCCGTTCAGGGCGATGACGAGGCCACCTATCCGGCCTTCCAGCAGACGGCGGCCGAACTGGAGACCCGCGTCGGGTTCCTGCTCGCCGCCGTCACTCAACCAACCGACGAACCCGTCCCGACGACACGCTAGGAGGAGCGATGACTGAACCGGACGAGATGGTGAACGTTCGCTACATGGTCGACGACGTCGAGGAGTCGATCGACTTCTACACCAAACACCTCGGCTTCGAGGTGCGCACGAGCTTCGTCCCCGCGTTTGCAGACGTCACCCGCGGGAACCTGCGGTTGCTGCTCAGCGGGCCGGCCAGCTCCGCCGGACGACCCATGCCCGACGGCGCCAAGCCCGGCCCCGGGGGCTGGAACCGCATCCACCTCATCGTCGATGACATCGGCGCCGAGGTCGACCGGCTCCGTCAGGCCGGGCTCGAGTTCCGTAACGACGTCGTGACCGGTCCCGGCGGTTCTCAGATCCTGCTGGAGGACCCCTCCGGCAACGTGATCGAGCTGTTCCAACCCGCCGGCGCCTGATTCGTGGCCGAGCCCAAGGACATACCGCGTACACAAGTTCGCTCGGCCGGCGCTAGCCTGGAGGTGTGGCGCTGGTGTGGCAGCCCTCCTTGCTTGGCGACGCGTCGCCCGGCTTCGACGCCGCGTTCACCGGGGCCACGCACCGCGGCCTCGGGGCCGGGGCGTGGGTCGAGCTGGCACCCGGGTGGGTGCGGGGAGCGGACGCGCTCTTCGAGATGCTGCTCGAGGGCGCGCCGTGGGGCTCGCACGAACGGCGCATGTACGACCGGACGGTGACCGAGCCGCGACTCACGACCCGGCTGTGGCAAGACCCGCCGCCACCGCTGCCGGCGATGGCCGAGGCGCTGTCCCGGCGGTACGGCGCCGACCTGGCGGCGATCTCCGCCAACCTCTACCGCGACGGCCGGGACAGCGTCGCCTGGCACGGTGACCGCTTCGCCCGCAACCGGGCGGAGGCGATCGTGGCCATCGTGTCGCTCGGCAGCCCCCGGCGGTTCCTGCTTCGGCCCAAGGGCGGCGGCCGGTCGGTGCGGCTCGAGCCGGGGGGCGGCGACCTGCTCGTCCTCGGGGGGACGTGCCAGCGCACGTGGGAGCACTCGGTGCCCAAGAGCGCTCACGCCGGGCCCCGGATCAGCGTGATGCTCCGCGAGGGGTACTGATGACCGGCGATTCCCGGCTTGCCCGGGCGCTGGAGGCCATCGACGCCGCCAACGCCGACGACCCCCACGTCATCACCGTCGAGGGTGTCGACAGGCCCAAGGAGCTGGCGCACGCCGAGCTCATGTGCCGCTGGGTGCAGACCCTCGACCCCGATTGCTCGGAGGAGCAGGTGCTGGCGGCGCGGGCGCACCACCTGCGGCGCTGGACGATCCCGCGGGACGCGTATCCCGAGGGTCGGGCCGGGTACCTGAAGTGGCGGACGGCGCTCAAGCGCCAGCACGGCGAGGACGTGGCTGCCATCCTGCGTCAGGCGGGCTACGACGACGAGGCGGTCGCCCGGGTGCGGGCGATCGTGCGAAAGGACGGGCTGGGCGGGGATCCCGCGGTCCAGGTCCACGAGGACGCGCTGTGCCTGGTGTTCCTCGAGACCCAGTTCGACGAGCTGACCGACAAGCTGGGCGAGGGCAAGACGATCGAGGTGCTCCGGAAGACGGCCAAGAAGATGAGCCCGGCGGGCCTGGCGGCCGCCCGGAGCTTGCGGTTCTCGACGGAGGCAGCGGCGTTGCTCGAGCGGGCGCTGGCGGCTGCCTAGGCCGGAGGGCTCGCAGCGCCACCGGCTTTCCGGCCCACGTTCCGCGGGTCTTGCCGAGCGGCTCCGGTGAGGGTCGGCGCGCCTACGCTGCGGGGCCATGACAGCCGTTTCCGGGTCGGGCTCCGACCCGCCACAACCGCGTACGCCGCCGCCGCCACCGCCTCCACCTCCCGCACCCGGTCGGGCGGCGGGAGTACCGCCGCCGCCCGCGTCGCACCTGGCGGATCCCCACGGCCTGGCGGTCGCCGCCGGCCGGCTCAGCGCAGGTGCGCGCCGTTCCGGGCGCGTGGCGCTGGCGGTGCTGGCCGCAGTGCTCCAGGGCGACGAGGCGGTCGCGGTGGTCGTGCAGGGGCGGTTCCGTGGGGAGATCGGCGTGGCGG
>DASQUY010000108.1:0-2770 GCA_035641055.1 Acidimicrobiales bacterium
CCGCCGAGCAGGCCCGGGGATCGGTCATCGCCCGCGAGGTCAACGACCGCTTCCCCGACGCCCCGGACACGCTGCAGGCGCTGCGCCGGCTGGTCGGCGACAACCCCTTCCCTCAGGTCTTCGACGCCCTGCGCCGCTCCCCCGACCCGGGGGTGGCGCCGGGCGCCAGCGGGTTGTCGGAGGACCTCGCCGCCTCGATTGCCGCCTCGACCGTGAAGGTCGAGGGCGAGGCCTGCAGCCGCATCCAGGAGGGCAGTGGCTTCTTCGTCGCCGACGACCTGGTCGTGACCAACGCCCACGTCGTCGCCGGCGAGGACGACTCCGACGTGGTGCTGGCCGACGGCAGCCGCCTCGACGCCACTGTGGTCGCGTTCGACCCTGCCCGCGATCTGGCCGTGCTGCGCGCGCCGGGCGCCGACCGCCCGGCCCTGCCGCTACGCGAGGGCACGGTCGGCACGACGGGCGGGGTCTTCGGCTACCCGGGTGGCGGCCCCCTGGAGATCAGCCCCTTCCAGGTCGGCGAGGAGATCACCGCGGTCGGCACGGACATCTACGACGGGGGTCGCAGCGAGCGGCAGGTCCTCGTCCTGGCGGCCCACCTGGCGCCGGGTGATTCCGGGGGCGCCCTCGTGGACGGACGCGGTCGCGTCGTGGGCGTGGCCTTCGCGATTGCCCCGGACCGCGACGGGGTGGCGTACGCCTTGGCGGTCGAGGAGCTGACCGCCGTCCTCGCCGGCGACCTCACGGCCGAGCGCGACACGGGCGGCTGCCTCCTGTGAGCTGATCCCGGCGCCAGTCCCGGGATCACACCTCACGAAGATCTCCTCGAGGGCGCGGGGGGTCTCCCTCCCCCCTCCGCAAAGTTCACCCGGGCGTTTCGTCGCCGTCGCGTGACGTTGCGTGTCCCTCAACCTCGGTCATCTGCAATGAGGGCTCCCGAACCAAGGAGCACTCATGGCCGACACCACGTTGCCCTCCCGCTACGGTCGCCGCCGGTTCCTCGGCCTGGCCGGCGCCGGCTTCGCCGGCCTCGCGCTCCCGCTGCGAGCACCGGCCGGCGCCACCGGTACCCGCACCAGCGCGGCGGGCCAGGCGCCCCGGTTCCGCAGCTATCCCTTCGCCCTCGGCGTGGCGTCGGGCGATCCGGTGCCGGACGGGGTCGCCCTGTGGACCCGCATCGCGCCCGATCCCGTCGCCCCCGACGGTCTGGGAGGCGTCCCCCGACCCCACCAGCCGATCCCGGTGCGGTGGGAGGTGGCGACGGACGGGACCTTCGGGGCCCGCAGCCTCGTGCGGCGCGGCGTGGCCACGGCCGACCCCAGCCTCGCTCACTCCGTGCACGTCGAGGTCGAGGGCCTGGGGCCCGACCGCGTGTACTGGTACCGGTTCCTGACCGGCGACGAAGCCAGCCCGGTGGGCCGCACCCGCACGGCGCCGGCGCCCAACGCCCGGCTGTCGTCGATGGCCTTCGCCTTCGTCAGCTGCCAGAACTACCCCGCCGGCCACTACACGGCCCTCCGGCACCTGGCGGAGGACGACCTCGATGTCGTGTTCCACCTCGGCGACTACATCTACGAGGGTGGCGCGACGGGCAGCATCGGCCGCGCCCACCTGCCGACGGCCGAGACCTTCACGCTGGCCGACTACCGCGTCCGCTACGGCCAGTACAAGGCCGATCCCGACCTCCAGGCCGCCCACGCCTCGGCGCCCTTTGTCGTGGTGTTCGACGACCACGAGGTGGAGAACAACTGGGCGGGCGCCATCTCGCAGGTCGACGACGAGCCCGACCAGGACCCGGTGGTGTTCCTGCAGCGGCGCGCCGCCGCCTTCCAGGCGTACTACGAGAACATGCCGTTGCGGCGCGCCTCGATGCCGAACGGGCCCGACATGCAGGCGTTTCGCCGGATCGGCTACGGCCAGCTGGCCGAGTTCCACGTCCTCGACACCCGGCAGTACCGCAGCGACCAGGCCGACGAGAACAACACCGAGGTGCGGTGGGACCCGACCCGGACCCTGCTCGGCGACGAGCAGGAGCAGTGGCTGATCGAGGGTATGGCGGCCACGCCACGGACCTGGAACGTGATCGCCCAGCAGAGCAAGGTCGCCGAGACCGACGACACCGTCGGGCCGGGGGAGAGCTACCCGAGCGACAACTGGGACGGCTACGCGGCAGCCCGCGCCCGCCTGTTCAAGGCCGTCCACGAGCGAGGCGTCGAGAACATGGTGATCGTCTCCGGCGACGCGCACGTCAGCCTGGCGGCGAACCTCAAGCCGCGGTTCAAGGATGCGGAGAGCCCGGTGGTGGGCGCCGAGTTCCTGGGCACGTCGGTGAGCTCCAGCGGCGATGGCTCCGAGATCACCGAGCGGGGTCGGCAGCGGCTGGCCGAGAACCCCCACATCCTCTTCTACAACCAGCGCCGGGGCTACCAGCGCTGCATCGTCACCCCCGACGAGCTGCGCACCGACTACCTCATCGTTCCCTACGTGACCTCGCCGGGCGCTCCCATCGTCACCCGAGCTACGGGCTACGTCGAGGCGGGCCGGCCCGGCGTCGCCCAGATGGAGGACGGCACGATCATCTGAGCGAAAGCGCGGTGGCACCGGGCCCAGGGGGGCGATTGCTGCCGCAATTTCGGGTAGAGGAGTTGGGAACCTCGTGGTCGCTCAGCTTTTCTGAACGTCACTTGACTTCGTGGGGGCGTTCTTCCCTAGGGTCAGGTGCGGCCAGGTCGTGCGCTGGGTGGCTCAAGAGCATCGGCTTGTGTCGGTA
>DASQUY010000109.1:0-2517 GCA_035641055.1 Acidimicrobiales bacterium
ACGGTTGACGATCGTGCCCACGACCCGGGCGCCCGCCTGGGCGATCGTGGTCGTGGCCCGGGTCACAGCGGCGAGGTCGGTGTGGTCGGCCTCCACGACCAGCAGGCAGTTGCCCACCAGGCGGGCCAGGATCGAGGCGTCGGCCCCGTCGGCGATCGAGGTCACGTCGACCAGCACGACGTCGGCGTGGGCGGAGGCCTCCGCCAGGATCTCCTGCAGGCGCTGGGAGGCCAGCAGGTCGGAGCCGGTTGCGGGGTCCGGCCGGGACGGCAGCACGAACAGGTTGGGGATGGCGGTCATGAAGATGGCGGCCGACAGGGGGGCGTGGCCCCGCAGCACCTCGGGCAGGCCGGGGGCGTCGGGGATCTCGAAGAAGGCGTGGAGCGTCGGCCGGCGCGGGTCGGCGGAGACGGCGAGCGTCTTGAGGCCGGAGTTGGCGCAGGCGACAGCCAGGTTGGCCACGGTCGAGCTCTTGCCCTCGCCCTTGCCGGGGGAGGTCACGATCAGGCCGCGGATCGAGGAGCCGAGGCCCTGGGCGGCCAGGTTGGCCCGCAGGGTCCGGTACTGCTCGGCGGCGGCGGAGGCCGGCTCGGAGATCGACACCAGCGAATCGGCGGAGGGGGCGCCCTTCCAGTCGAGGCGGGGCACCGCGGCGAGCACCTGGGTGCCCGAGCTGCGGGCGGCGTCGTCGCGGGTGCGCACCCGGCCGTCGAAGTGGTCCCGGAGGTAGGCGCCGACCACGCCGGCGATGAGGCCCATCATGAGCCCGATGGCGACGTCCATCGCCGGCTTGGGGCTCGAGGGCTTCTTGGGCAGCGAGGCCGGGCGGGGGATCTCGCCGGCGTTCACGACCTTGCGGCCGAGGTCGAGCTGCTTGAGCTGGATCTCGGCGTCGGAGCCCTGGCGGTTGAGCTGGTCGTACTCGCCCCGCTGCTGGTCGCGCTGGGAGATGAGGCGGGCCTTGTCGGAGGCCTGCTGGGGAGACAGCGCCACCCCGGCGGGCGGGGTCAGCAGCGCGATGCCCTGGTCGGTCTCGCGGATCTTGCCGCCGACCTCGTCACGGCGCCGGACGAGCTCGGCGTGGTTGGCGGCGACCTGGTCGTAGACCTCGCTGATCTGCGACACGATCGTCTCCCGGGCGTCGTCGAGGTAGGCCTGCGGGAAGGCGTTGGCGAGCGCCTGGGCGAGCGCCGGGTTGGGGGCGGTGGCGGTGACCTCGATGATCGTGTCGGTCACCACGCGGGCCTTGATGGCCGCCTGCAGCTGGGCCTCGGTGTTGCGGAGCTTGAGGGTGGTCTTGACGCGCTTGGCGATCGGGTCGGAGCTCGGCAGGAGCTTGACGACGTCGTCGGGGCTGGCCTCGCCCACGTTGCGGCCGTTGTTGCCGAGCGTCTGGCGCACGACTTCGGAGAGCGGGGGCTGGATGCGCAGCTGGGCGCGCGCGGAGTACACCTTGGGCTGGGTGAGCGAGAAGATCAGGGCCGCGACGGTCATCGCGCCGGTGACCGTGGCGATGAGCATGCGGTGCCGGAGCAGCATGCGCCACACGTCCCTCAACCCTTGTGCCTGCTCGTCCATCGCTCAGCCTCCCCTTGTCCGTGTTGCTCCCGCGTGCTCCGCCTCGGTGCGCCGCTGCGGCGGGGCGGCGGCGCCCACGCGCGGCAGTCCCGCACGGTCCGTTGCTCCTTGCCCCTGGTCCGCCTCCGTCGGGGCGACCCCCCCGTCGCGGAGGACGTGAAAGGCCGCTTCCGGGCGCTGCGGCGACCGGACGGCGTCGGTTGACCGGCGTCTGGTAGGGGAAGCGCCCAGGGGGCCCGATTGGGTGCGGTCCGCCTCGGGCAGCACCACGGCGGCCGCGTAGCCGCGGCCCTCCCGGCGTGCCGTGCGCTTCATGCTCCCCGCCCCCCGCAACAGCCCCGATAACCGGAACTCTTCCAGCCCCAAATCCGGCGAAGCCAGTTAAAGTTCCTTGATCCGGCGCAAAACGGACCGATGCCTCCCCGTTGCGCTCACAACTGCCACAAAACGGGAAAGAAACGCCACCGGCGCCGACCAGTGTGGCCGGGAGTGGGATTCCGGACAATACTGCGTTGGTCGTAAAGACGGCCTCCCCTTGGTGGAGGAGCGCCGCCCCCGCGGGGTCCGGCCGGCCTCGGAAAAGAAGTCGCAAACCGTCTGATGCAAACTGCGTAGAAATGGCCCGCGGATGGGCGAGGCTCCCCACCCCCGGCTCTGCTTCAATGGCTGTCGTTTTCATCCGTTCGGATGCCGGCTCCTCACGCGACCAGGTGCCGGGGCGGTTGGGGTCGCGCGGACGTCGTACCGACCGAAGGGGGCTGGCCGGGATGGGGCAGAGCGCATCACCAGGGGACACCGGAAGCGCCGGCACGCTGGCGCACGCGTCCGGCGGCAGACCCGACGTCCACGAGAACATCGGCGCCGCACTGGGCTCCATGCTGGGCGACACGGCGGGCCTCTGGGCCCGGACGGGGGCGGCTGCCGGAGAGGACGGCGCCC
>DASQUY010000110.1:0-2014 GCA_035641055.1 Acidimicrobiales bacterium
GCAGTCGGCGAGCTCGTCGGTCAGGGCGGCGAGGCGCCGCTCGACATCGGCCGCCTCGCCCGCAAGATTCTCGAGCTGGTAGGGGTCCGTCGCGGCGTCATAGAGCTCCACCTGGTCGGTCGCAGCGCAGACGCCGGTGGCGAGGTCGGGGACCGAGGTGTGGCGCACGTAGGTCCACCGCCCCTGGTGGACGCCGCGGTACTCGCAGGCGGTCCCGCGCCCGGGCTTGATCTCGTCCTTGCCGATGTCGAACTCGGTCGCGATCGGACGATCGGCCGGCCACGCAGTGGCCCGCCCCTCGAGCAGCGGGAGCAAGGAGCGACCGTCCATCACCCGGCAGTCGCCCGCCTCAGGACAGGTCTCGGTGCCGGCCCACTCGACGATCGTCGGCACCACGTCGATGTTCGCCACCGGGTCATCTATCTCGCTCGAGACCGGTGCGCCACCGCGAAAGGCGGCCGGGACTCGCATCACCAGCGGCACCCGCGACGCCTCGGCGTACGGCAGGCCCTTGGCCCCGGGAAGCCGGTGCTCGCCGTGGAAGTTGCCGTTGTCCGAGGTGAAGACGATCACCGTCTCCGAGAGCTCGCCCGTCTGGCGCAGGGCGCGCACCAGCTGCTTCACCCCCCGGTCGGCGGCCCCCAGGGACTCGAGCCGGCACCGGTAGCGGCGCTCGATGATCGCCCGCTTTCGGTCAGACAGCGGCGGCAGCTCGCGGATGAACGTGGGCTTGTCCGAGACGTCCGTCTCCTCGACCCCGGGCAGGCTCGGCAGCGGCGCATCGCTGAACCTGCCCCGGTCCCGCGGCGCGGGGACGCTGTAGGTGCCGCACCGCCCGCCGCTGTCGCCGTTCTCGACGTGCGGGGCGAGCTGGGCGAGCTGGAGGAAGAACGGCGTCTCGCCCGACAGCTCGTCGCGGATCAGCTGGACGGCGGTCCGATTGAGGACGTCGGTCAGGTAGCGGCCCTTGTACTTGCGCTTCCGGTCCTCGCCGTCGACGGCGAGCTTGAACTCGTAGTAGCTGTGCTTGCCGACGAGCGTCCGCCAGTGGTCCCAGCCCGGTGCCACGGTCTTCTTGTCCTCTACGGCCCGCTCGTAGCCGTTGAGGAACTTGCCGACGTACGCAGTCTCGTAGCCCGCCCGGTTGAGCCAGACGGGCAGAACGTTGTCGGGATCGCGCAGCGTCGTGTAGCCGGGCTTGTTGTTCAGCACGCCGTTGTTGTGTCCGTACTGGCCGGTGATCAGCGCCGCGCGCGACGGGCAGCACAGCGCGGTGGCGTCCAGGTAGTCGGTGAACGTGGTGCCCCGGCGTTCGAGCAGGCGAACCGTGTTGGGCATCGTGCGGCGGTTGTAGGAGGCCAGGTCCTGGTCGTCGGTGAGCACGAACACGACGTTCGGCTGCTTGCCGAAGGCGGGGTCTGGCTCGACCGCCGGGTTGGACTCCTCCCCCCCGCAGCCGGCGACCAGAGCGAGGAGTGCCAGGGCGGCGAGTCCGGGGCGGGCCGCGCCTATCTGCGCGCGCATGCCCGCAGCTTCGCAGGCGCGACGGCCCGGCGGCCGTCCTCGTAGACGGCCACGCCGAGCACGTCGGCGGCCTTCGGAAGCTCACGGCGGATGGCGCCGTACGGCAGCACGGCCTCGTACGGAGCCGCGTAGTCCTCGGGGGTCGACTTCTTGCCGGCCCGGAAGCTGACCGAGGCGACGCTCTCCGGGTTGCCCGGCGTGAGCCTGGCGACGACAGGCTCGCGGGTGCAGCCCTTCGGCCCGCTCCCCCCGGTGGTGGGGAACGAGAGCTGCGCCGAGCGGCCGGTGTTGCACTCGGCCCCGGCGCAGTCGATCAGATCGTCGAGCTGGTCCCGCAGGTCGGCCACAACCCCGCCGTAGCGCGGGTCATAGGCGAGGTTCTGGAGCTGGTAGCGGTCGACGTAGGTGTCGTATAGCTCGAGCTCGGGCCGCGGCAACTCGGTGTCCCACTCGGTGTACAGGTAGCGGGAGGTGCGCACCCCGGTGATCT
>DASQUY010000111.1:0-3532 GCA_035641055.1 Acidimicrobiales bacterium
GACCTCGGCCCGCAACCGGGCCATTGCCAGCTCCTGGCCGACGCCACGCAGGCGGGGAGCAACGGCCTCGCAGTAGTCGACGAGCCAGGTGGCGAGTCGTGCGTGCGTTGCGTGCCAGTCGGCGGGGTCGACGCGGAGGCGTTCGGCGGCGTAGGCACGGAGCGAGTCGAGCATCCGGTAGGAGTCGTCGCCGTCGGCGACGACCAGCGACCGGTCCACCACGGCGGAGACCAGGTCGAGCGGGTCGGTGCCGAGCTCATGGGCGGCGACCGCCCCGGCGGCATCCAGGGTGAACCGCCCGGCGAACACCCCGAGGCGGTCGAAGAACACGCGTTGGTCGTCGTCGAGCAGCTCGTAGCTCCACTCGATCGCACCACGCAGTGACCGCTGACGCACCTCGGCTGCCCGGCCCACCTTGCTGAGCAGCGCGAAACGGTCGCCGAGACGCTCGAGAATGCTCGCGACCGACAGCACGTTCGTGCGGGCGGCAGCCAACTCGATGGCAAGGGGCAGCCCGTCGAGGGTCCGGCAGATGTCCGCCACGTCGCCAACGACCGACTCGTCGGCCGTGAAGTCGGGCCGGACCGCGCGGCTGCGTTCAGAGAAGAGGCGGACGGCCTCGGCGTCGCGCATCTCGGTGAGTGACGCCGCTGGATCGGGCACCCTGAGGGGCGGCACGGGCCACGCCACCTCGCCGGCGACGGCCAGGGGTTGGCGGCTCGTAGCCAGAACACCGAGCGCCGGACAGGTGCGCAGGAGCCGATGTGCCGTGGTGGCGCAGGCGTCGATGAGGTGCTCACAGGTGTCGAGCACCAACAGACCCGGCCGATCACCGACCCTGACCGCCGCAGCCTCCAGCGGGTCCGTCAACGAGGCGGCACCCACAGCCCGAGCCACCTCGAACGGCACCAGACCGGGATCGCCGACGCCACCCAAATCGACAAACCACACCGGCCGAGCCCCCAACTCGTCGTGGGCGACCGCCAACGCCAGGCGGGTCTTGCCCGCTCCACCCGGTCCGGTCAGGGTCACCATGCGGCTATCGGCCATGCCGGCATGGACCGCGGCGACCTCGCGCTCGCGTCCCACAAGCCTCGAGGTCGGCGCCGGCAGTGACCCACCCGGCAACCCTGCCCCCTCGACCCGCGCACCCTCCGATGCCACATCGTCGCCTGCGGGCACGCCCAATGGCGTCCAGTCCAGGTCCGGGTTGTGGTCGAGCACCGACCGCTGTAGCGCCTGCAGCTCCGCAGCCGGCTCGACGCCCAGCTCCTCAACGAGCCGCTCGCGGGTGGCGTCGAACGCCCGCAGCGCCTCGGCCTGCCGGCCCGACCGGTACAGGGCCACCATCAGCTGCGCCCGCAGCCGTTCCCGCAACGGATGATCAGCGATGAGCCGGCGCAGCACCGGGATGGCCTCCTCGTGCCGACCCAGCAGCAGCCGCGCCTCGATCTCGTGCTCCAGGGCCACCGCCCGCAGCTCGCCGAGCCGCTCGACCTCGGCAACCACAAAGGATTCATACGCAACATCTTGCAGCGCCTCTCCCCGCCACAGCCCCAGCGCCGCCCGCAACTCCGCCAACCCGGCCTCGACCTCCTGCCTGGACGGCTGCGCCAGCCTTCCGGCCGCGGACGACACACCGCGCTCGAATCGGTACACGTCGACGGCGTCGGCATCGACATCGAGCGCATAACCGCCTGCTTCCGTACGCAGAGACGGCGCCGGGCCAGCCGACGCGAGCCCCAGAGCCCGACGCAGATACGACACCTGCACCTGCCGAGGCGGAGGGTGACGGGGTTCGGAATCAGTCGGCTGATCGTGAGAGCAACGCTGAGAGCAACGACCCCGCACCGCCCGACTACCTGCCGGACCGGGAGGAACCATGAGCCCAGGTCACACGCATGATCCCGAACGGCGGCGAACCGTCCGGTGCGGAGGGAGTGGGATTCCAGAAGACCCATGTCAGAGGCGGTTCTGCCAGCAACGGTGGCAGCCACGCTGTGAGGTGCGGACTCGGGAGCTCGCGCATCACTGCCGCGGGGGTTTCCGGCTCGTGCGTCGCTGGGCGCGCCGGCTGTGGATCCCGCTGCGTCGACGGGTCGGAGCCCGACCGGCGACTCGGCCGCGGGATCCCGGGACCGGGAGAGTCTCCCCTGGCCTCGCGTCACCTTGGGCCACTCGGGTCAGGTGTCGGTGCGGACCAGCGAGGGCGGCTCCCGGCCGCCGAGCGCCCAACCCGCTGCGGCCGCGAGCAGCGGGACGCCGGCCGCGAGCACCGCGAGCTCGCGGAGCGGCACGTCGCCGAGCGCGCCGAGCTCGCGGGCGTATCCGGACGCCAGGGCGAGGTAGGCGCCCAGCCCGCCGAGCACCACGCCGAGCAGTGCCAGGGCGCCCGCGGTCCAAGCGGTGAGGCCGCGCCGCATGGTGCCGGTCGCGCCCGTGGCCGCCAGCGTCCGCAGGTCGCCGGCCACCTCGCTGCGCACCAGCCCGACCGTCATCGCGACCACCGCCAGCGCCAGCAGCGAGCCTGCCCCGATCGCACCGAGGCGCAGCGACCCCCTCGAGCTGTCGCGCCGCGCCTCGACGGTCAGGCCGGCCCCGTCGGCGAGCTCCCGGGCCTCGCGCACCTGGTCGCTCGTCAGCGGTGACGACGCGGTGACCAACCAGCCGGCCGGCACCGTGTCCCACCCCCGGCGCTCGACGGCCTCGGGCGTGATCAGCGTGGTCGGCGCCGACGAGTAGTCACGGATGTCGAGCCTCGCCCGGCGCGACACGGGCTCGGGGTCGGTGCGGCGCTCCACGGTGAGGAACGCGAGCGGCTCCCGCCGGACGGTGAGGATCTCGGCGTCGGGATCGACCGACGCACGATCGACTCCGAGGTCGTCGAGCAGCTCCGGGGTGGCGACGTACGTGACCACGTCTTCCAAGGTGTCCTCGTCGCGGGGGATGCCGACGGCCACGGCCTGGCGACGCGCGCCGAACCCGGGAATCGGCTCCGACTCCGGCTCGATCGCCATCTCGAGCGGCACGGCCGTGGCGTCACCGAGCCCCCGGGACAGGTTCGCCACCCGCGCCGCCAGCGTCCCGACCTCGTCGGCGGGCACGTCGTCGACCATGTCGCCCTCGGCGCCATGGATGCGGACCAGCAGCTCGCGGTCCGACAGGTTGCCCTCGTCCGCGCTGGCGTCGGCGGCCGCCGACGTGATGACGATCGCGATGGGGATGCCCACGGCGAGGCTGACCGCACCGAGCGCCATGCCCGACCGGGCCTGGAACCGGGCGAGGTCGCGCAGCGCGAGCCTCCCCGTGACGGGTAGCCGGCGCGCCCCCCGCCTGGCGGCGCGGAGGACGATCGGGCCGAGGAGGAGGACCCCGAGCGCCAAGGCCACGACGCCGGCCACCATGACGATGTCCCGGACGGGTTGGGCGGGCCGCGGCGTGCGGTTGGGGTCGGCCCACCAGATCGCCCCGGCGCCGGCGGCCACGAGCGCACCGGCCAGGAGGGTCGACCGGTGGGCGGGCCGGGGCGGCG
>DASQUY010000112.1:0-3135 GCA_035641055.1 Acidimicrobiales bacterium
AAGAAGTGGAAGAAGTGGAACTCGGCTTGATCCAGGAGACCCATCGAACCCCCTCGGTCGGATGGCGGTTGCGTGGCTGGTACGCGGTCGGCCGTGTGGGGTTCAGGCGCCCCGGAACTCGGCCAGGAAGTCGACCAGGCGAGCGGCGACGCCGTCGGGCTCGTCCCACTCGAGCAGGTGGCCGGCGCCGGGAACGACCTCCACGGTCAGGCCGTGCTCGGCCCAGGCCGCCGACGTGGAGACGGGGAGCAGCTCGTCCAGCTCCCCCCAGAGCACCAGCGCCGGGCAGCCGATGCGGTGGAGGCGGTCGCTCTGGCCCCGGTCGCCCAGCGGCCACAGCAGGCTGGCGGCCGCCGTGTCGCAGAGGTACCGCGCCACCGGCGCGTCGTCCGGCCCCAGCTCGGCGAACCGCTCGACGAACGGCTCGGGCACTCCCTTGGCGAAAAGGTGGCCCATCCGCTCCGCGGTGGGCACGGCGTAGAGGTCGAGCCCGGGGCGGGCCTCGTCGAAGATCCCGAACGGCGCCAGCAGCGCCGCCGCGGTGACGGCCTCGGGGCGGAGCGCGGCGAGGTCGGCGGCGAGCATGCCGCCCAGCGAGGCGCCGACGACGGGGCAGGGCAGCGCGCCCGTCTCATCCAGCGCGTCCCAGACGAGGGTGAGCCAGCTCAGGTAGTCGTCGGGCGCCTGGAAGCCGGAGCGCCCGTCGAGGCCGGGGATCGCGGGGACGACGAGGTCCCACCCGGCGGCCCCCAGGGCGTCGAGCGCCGGCGAGCTCGCCGGATGGCCGGCGATGCCGGGCAGGTAGACGAGCCTCGCGCCGCCGCCGGCCGCGCTCATGCCGCCACCGCGGACGTCGCGTTGGCCGGCCACCAGCGGTCCTCGACGTCGCCGAACAGCGGGCGCAGCCCGGGGGCCACCTTGTCACCGAAGAGCTGCGTGTTGCGGCGGGTGAGCTCGTCGCTCATGTTGCCGAACTGGAGCATGGTGAGCAGGTGGCCGCAGTTGAAGGTCTTGGCGACGTCCTCCAGCGTCTCGCGCACGGTGTCGGGGCTGCCGATCACGACGTAGCCCTTCTCGATCATCTCGTCCCACGTGAGGTCGTGCTTGGCCTGCTTGGCCCGGACCTGGGACCGGACCTTCGACTGGTAGCGCGCCCGGGCCGATGCCTCCGTGACGTAGCCCGGCGGGTCTTGGTAGCCGGGGTAGACGTGGAGGGAGCGGTTGAAGAAGTACTCGGCGGGCTCCCGGTACAGCCGGTAGGCCTCCCGGTCGGTGTCGGCGACGCCGATGAACTGGAGGAAGGCCAGCCGGTACGGGTTCGGGTCCTTGCCGTTCTGCTCGACCCTGCGCCAGAAGCCGCCCACCGTCTCCTTGGCCATCAGGTGGCCGTAGTACGACAGCGCGGCGTAGACGTAGTCGCGCTCGGAGCAGTAGTCCCACGTCTCGACCGAGCCGCCGCCGGGGATCCAGATCGGGGGGTGGGGCCGCTGCAGCGGCCGGGGCAGCACGTTCACGTAGCGCATCTGCGTGAAGCGCCCGTTGAAGGCGAACGGCTCGGTCGCCGTCCACGCCCTGAGCACCAGGTCGACGCCCTCGCGGTACTTCGGGCGGAGGATGCCCGGGTTCAGGCTGTAGGCGTAGGCGGTGTCCATCGACGTGCCCGTCGGGAAGCCGCTGATGAGCCGGCCGCGGGACAGCAGGTCGACCATCGCCATCTCCTCGGCCACCCGGACCGGGGGATCGTAGAGCGCGACGGAGTTGCCGAGGACGGTGATGGCAGCCCGGTAGGTGCGCGTGGCCAGGACCGATGCGATCACGTTGGGCGACGGCATCAGCCCGTAGCCGTTGCCGTGGTGCTCGTTCACGCAGATTCCGTCGAAGCCGCAGCGCTCGGCGTAGACGAGCTGGTCGATGTAGCGCTCGTAGGAGGACGCCATCACCTCCGGCTCGAACAGGGCCGGGTCGACGTCGACCCAGACGCTGCGGTGCTTGCGGTTGAAGTCCTCGGGCAGCTCCGGGTAGGGCATGAGGTGGAACCACAGCAGCTTCACGCTCCCACCCTCCGCGCCGCGGGGGGCGGAAGTCCACGACCATCTGCAACACGGATCATGTCCGAACCGATAACGTTCGGGCGGTGGTTCGGGGGGTCGACCTGCGGCGGCTGCGCTACTTCGTGGCCGTCGCCGAGGAGCTGCACTTCGGGCGGGCGGCGGCCAGGCTCCACATCTCGGCGCCCCCGCTCTCGCAGCGCATCCGCGAGCTGGAGCGCGAGCTCGGGCTCCCGCTGTTCGAGCGGACGAGCCGGAAGGTGGTGCTGACCCCGGCCGGCGAGCGGCTGCTGGTCGAGGCCCGCGACGTGCTCCGGGCCGTGGACCGCTTCGAGGCCGCCGCCGCCCAGCTCGCCCCGGCGCCGGCGACCTGGGCCGTGGGCTACTGCCACGGCAGCGAGAACGGCGTGATGCGGACCATCCGGGCCTTCGGGGTCGAGCACCCCGACGCCGTCGTCCGCGCCGACGGGCTCACCTCGCTGCTCATCCTCGACGGCCTGCGCACCGGACGGCTGGCGGTCGGGATCCTGCGCGGCCCGGTCGCCGAGCCCGGCCGGGTGGCGTCCGTGCCCCTGGCGCGGGTGCCCGTCGACCACGTCGCCGTGCCCCCCGACCATCGCCTGGCGTCGTCGCCGGGTGCCGTCGAGGCCCGCGACCTCGACGACGAGCGGGTGCTGGTGGTCGAGCGGTCCGATGCGCCGACGGCCCACGACGAGATCGAGTCCTACTGCGCGGCCGTGGGCGCCCGGCCCCGCTGGGTCAGCCACGCCGCCATCCAGGTGGAGCGGGTGCTCGACCTGGTGGCGCTGGGCACCGGGATCGGCTGGCTCAACTCGTGGCAGGCCGAGCGCGCCGCTCGCCGCGACGACGTGGTGGTCCGACCGCTGCGCCCGGTGCAGCTCTACGACGAGTTCCGCGTCGCCTGGCGGGCCGGCGATCCGTCCCCCATGACCGCCGCCTTCGTGCGGGTGGCGCTCGAGACCTGCGGCGTCTAGCGCCGGACAGGGTGAACCCAAGCTCGGGATGATGTGTCGACGGAGAACTGCGAGCGGCGAATCCTCGGCAAGGAGGCATGTTGGGACGACGC
>DASQUY010000113.1:0-3539 GCA_035641055.1 Acidimicrobiales bacterium
CCCCCACTCTGTGGCTATCGCCGCCGGCGCCGTCGTCGACGTCGTCAGGGATGTCAGCTACCCGACGTGCCCGGCGCCGCCTCGCCCGACTCGGTGCCGCCGGCCGGCGATTCGGCCGTGGCCGGGCCCAGCCCGAGCTGCTCCCGGATCTCCGAGAGCCGGGCCTGCGCCTCGCTGGTCATGGCCGCCTGCTCGACCTCCAGCATGCGGGACTCGACCGACGTCTCGGTGAGCTCGGACATGCCCTTCGCCCGGGCGTAGCGGGCCTCGATCTTGGTGCGGACCTCGTCGAGGGTCGGCACGTCCTGGCCAACGGCCTCCGACAGCGACGACATGGCCGTGTTCATCTGCTCCTGCATCTTGGCCTGGTCGAGCTGGGAGAGGAGCTTCTGCCGCTCGTCCAGCTTCTGCTGCAGGACCGTGGCGTTCTGCTGCACGGCCGCCTTCGCCTGGTTGGCGGCCTCCGTCGACTGGAGGGAGAGCTGCTTGAGGTCCTCCACCTCCCGCTCTAGCCCGATGAGCCGGTTGGCGAAGCTTTCCGCCGAGGTCGTGTACTGCGCCGCCTTCTCGGCGTCGCCGGCCTTGGTGGCCTCGTCGGCCATGATCACGGCTTGGCGGGCGTTGCCGCTGACCTTCTCGAGCTCGCCCATGGCCCGGTTGAGCCTGATCTCGGTCTGCTTCTGGTGGGCGATGACGTTGGCGGCCTGCTCCTTGAGGCGTCGATGCTGCTCCTGGGACTCCCCGATGGCCTGTTCGAGCTGGACCTTGGGGTCGGCCCTCTCCTCGAACGACGACCCGAGCTTGGCCGTCAGGTAGCGCCACCATCGCCGAAGGTTTCTCAGCATGCCCCGAGACTAGGCGCCCTGGACCAGGTTCGGCGCCGCGAGCGGATCAGGTTCGGCCGGCCCGGGCCCGCTCCACCAGCCCGGCAACCCGGTCCACCATGATCGTCGCCTCCGGCACGCCCAACCCTCTGGTGATCGCCACGTAGGCCAGGCCCGCCGGACCGACCACGAGCACCAGCGCCACCAGCGCCGGGAGCCCGCCGAACAGCGCCTCCGCCACCACCGCAACGACCGCGGCGGCCGCGGACGCGGCGGCGATGGGGTTCAGCCACCGCCCCGCCAGCCGGGTGCGCCCGACGCGCCAGGCGAGCGACCGGGAGAGCAGCCGGTACTCGACCCAGCGCGAGATGGCGGCGCCGGCGGCCAAGCCGAGGATGCCCAAGTGAGCGATGTTGGCCGGGTTGTCCCGCACCGACCCGGGGAGGGGGCCGAACGCCAGGTCGCCCCAACCCTCGATCCCGTCGGGACCGACCGTCAGCCGATCGAGCGGGAACATCAGCGCCAAGCCGATGACCGCCGCCATGATCACGCTCATGGCGCCGACCCGGGCTGGCGTCCGGGCGTCGCCGAGGGCGTACAGGGCGTTCTGCAGCAGCCGCGAGGATGTCGACGCCAGCAGGCTCAGGGAGAACACCGCGAGCGTCAGCCATACCGCGATCGTGTCCGCCGACGTGAAGTTGCCCCGCTCGAACAGGGCCCGCACGATCACGTCACCGACCACGATGAACAGCGTGGCCGTCGGCGCCACGTACCAGGCGATCCGGGCCATGCCCTCCTCCAGGCGCAGGCGGAAGAGGCGCCGGGTCTCCGGGTCGTTGACCTCGACCTCCGAGAGCTCCGGGAGCTCGGCAGCGGCGACGCTCATCCCGAACAGGCTGATGGGCAGGATGTAGAGGACCATGGCGAACTGCAGGGCCGCCACGGCCCCGGTGGCCAGGAAGCTCGCCAGCGCCAGGTCCACGAATCCCATGACCTGGATGACGCCGCGCCCCAGGAGGACCGGCGCGAACCGGGCCAGCACGCTGCGCACCGAGGCGCTGGCAGTGTCGAGGCTGAGGTGCACGGTGCCGAGCAGGCGCCGCACCGGCCCGATCTGCAGGCCGAACTGCAGGATCCCGCCCGCCACGACACCCCACGACACGGCGACGGCCAGCGTGCGGGTGTTGGAGGTGGCGAGCCCCACGGCCACCAGGGCGGCGACCTGCGCCGCGTTCCACAGCACCGGGGCGACGTAGGACAGGAAGAACTTGCGGTGGCTGTTGAGAACGCCCAGGCACCAGGCCGACAGCACCAGGAAGCCGATGCCGGGGAAGATGATGCGGACGAGCTGGACGGTGAGGTCGATGCGGAAGTCGTCCTGGAAGCCGGGCGTCAGCAGCCAGGTGAGCGGCCGGGCCAGCACGATCCCGGCGAGGCTCAGCAGCCCGACGAGCGCGATGAGCAGGCCGGCGACGGCTCCCGCCAGGCGACCCGCCTCGTCGTCCCGGCCCTCCGCCCGCAGTCGGGCGTAGACGGGGATGAACGACGCCGACAGCACGCCCTCGCCGAGCAGGTTCTGCATGAGGTTGGGGATCCGCATCGCCGCCCGGAAGGCGTCGGCCGCCGGGCTCGTGCCCAGGTAATTGGCGATGACGGACTCGCGGATGAGGCCGGCGGACCGAGACAGCAGGATGCCGGCCGCCACCAGCAGCGACGCCCGCTGCGTGCTCGGCGGGACCTCGACCTCGGGGGCCGCCGCGGTCTCGGGCGGGGCAGCGGGCGCGGTGCCGGGCCGGGGTCGTGCGGCCGGGCGACGCCGGCCGGCGGGCGGCGCGGCGGCCCACGGGGCCTCTGGCGGCGCGCCGGGGGGCGCGGTGTCGGGTGCAGCCGGCCGGGGGGGTGCGGAAGGTGCGTCCGCGGGGGCCGGTGGGGCGGCCGTGTCGGGGGTGTCGGGCCGGCCCGGCGCGGCCGGGGAGGGTCGGCGGCGCGCCGTGGGGGCGGGCGGGACTCCCGGCGCCCCGGGGGGCGCCTCCGACGGAGGGCGGGGCGGCGGTGGTGCCCTCCGTGCGGCCGTGTCGCGCCGCCGGGCGACACGGCCCCCCGGCCCGGCCTCGGCACGGCGGTGCTCGCCGGTCATCCACGGTGGCGTCGGCTGGTGGGCGACGCCGGGCGACTCGGCGGCCAGCCCGAACACGTCGTCGACGATCGGGAGCTCGATGGTGGGGGCCTCGGGCTCGTACCACCCCGGCACCCGGTCCGGCGGCGGCGACTCGTCGCCGCCATCCGGAACGCCGTCGGCGCCCTCCGCCGGGCGAGCTCGGCGCTGTCGGAGCTGGACGCGCCGCCGCTCGTCCTCGCCGCGGTGCTCCCGCTCGTCCGGGACCCGCCGACGACCCCGCCCGCGGCCTCGATCCGCCACGCTACGTCCCGCCCGGGCGGTCCCGGGGCGCCAGGCCTCGGGGATCGGACACCGTCACTCGACCGCGCCGCCGGCAGCGAGCCCGTTGTTCGTGGCCCGGTTCGTCTCCTCCAGGGCCTGACGCAGCGCCTCCATCTCGGTGACCAGTGCGTCGACGTCGGACCCGAGTCCCTCGACGAGCGTGTCGGCGCTGGCGTGGGCCGACAGCTCGAGCGTGCGGACCACGGCCTCCTCGAGGCGGGCATCGAGCATGCGGAGCTCGCTGGCCGCCCGGTCGATCACGCCGTCGAGGCGGG
>DASQUY010000114.1:0-2438 GCA_035641055.1 Acidimicrobiales bacterium
AGACCTTCCTCGCCAACGCCGTCGGCACGCTCAACGTGCTCGAGGCCAGCCGCGAGGCCGGCGCCGAGCGGGTCCTGGCCGTGAGCAGCGCGGACGTGTACGGGCGGGTCAGCGAGGACGAGCTGCCCCTCGACGAGGACCAGCCGCTGCGGCCCGTGTCCCCGTACGCGGCCTCCAAGGTGGCGGCCGACGCCCTGGGCCAGCAGGCCTGGCTCGGGCACCGGCTGCCGGTGGTGCGCGTGCGGGCCTTCAACCACTTGGGCCCGGGCCAAACCGACCGCTTCGTCGCCCCGTCGCTGGCCGCCCGGATCGCCCGCAACGAGCGGGACGGCGGCGACGCAGTTCCCATCGGCAACCTGACGCCGCGCCGAGACGTGACCGACGTCCGCGACGTGGTCCGGGCCTACCGGCTACTGATCGAGCACGGCGAGCCGGGCGAGGTCTACAACGTGTGCAGCGGCCGGGCCGTCGCCGTCAAGGAGATCGCCGACCTGCTACTCGGCATGGCGGAACGGCCGATGCGGCTGGTGGACGATCCCTCGCTCCAGCGCCCGGTCGACATCCCGGTGCTGGTGGGCGACAACACCCGCATGGCCCGCGCCACCGGCTGGTCCCCCACCATCGACCTCGCGACCACCCTGGCCGACGTGCTGGCCGACTGGAGGACCCGTGTCCAGGCCTGACCCGGGATCCGACCAGGGCAGCGGCGCGGTGCGGTACCACGCCGGTGTGCCAGCATGGCAGCTCACTCAGGAGGAGACACTGTGACCAAAAGGGCCTTGATCACTGGCATCACCGGCCAGGACGGATCGCACCTGGCCGAGCTGCTGCTCGACAAGGGCTACGAGGTCCTCGGCATGGTGCGGCGCACCAGCACGGTCAACTGGGAACGCATCGGCCACCTGCAGGACCGCATCACGTTCGTGCACGGCGACCTGCTCGACCAGGTGTCGATCCTCACCATCCTCCAGGAGCACCGGCCGCACGAGGTCTACAACCTGGCGGCCCAGTCGTTCGTGCCCACGTCGTGGCAGCAGCCGGTGCTCACCGGCGAGTTCACCGCCATCGGCGTCACCCGCATGCTCGACGCGGTCCGCACCATCGACCCGGACATCCGCTTCTACCAGGCGTCGTCGAGCGAGATGTTCGGGAAGGTGATGGAGACGCCCCAGCGGGAGTCGACGCCCTTCTACCCCCGCTCCCCCTACGGGGTGGCCAAGGTCTACGGCCACTGGATCACGGTCAACTACCGCGAGTCGTACGACCTGCACGCCACAGGTGGGATCCTGTTCAACCACGAGGGGCCGCGGCGGGGCCTCGAGTTCGTGAGCCGCAAGATCACCCACGGCGCCGCCCGCATCAAGCTGGGGCTGGCCGACGAGCTGCGCCTCGGCAACCTCGAGTCCAAGCGGGACTGGGGCTACGCCGGCGACTACGTCGAGGCCATGTGGTTGATGCTCCAACAGGACACGCCCGACGACTACGTGGTGGCCACCGGCGAGACCCACTCGGTGCGCGAGTTCTGCGAGCTCGCGTTCGACCGCGTGGGGCTCGACTGGGAGAAGCACGTGGTCGTCGACGAGAAGTTCTTCCGGCCGGCGGAGGTGGACCTGCTGGTGGGCGACGCGTCCAAGGCCCGGCGCGTGCTGGGCTGGGAGCCGAAGACCACGTTCGAGGGCCTGGTCAACCTGATGGTCGACGCCGACCTCGCCCTGCTCGAGGGGAAGCTCAAGGGCATCGCCTGATGGGCGGGGTGGCGGTGCTGGCCGGGGGCGTCGGCGCCGCACGCCTGCTCAGCGGGATGGTGAAGGTGGTCCCGCCGGCCGACGTGACCGCCATCGTCAACACCGGCGACGACATGGTGTTGCACGGGCTGGCCATCAGCCCCGACATCGACACGGTGACGTACACGGTGGCCGGCGCCATCGACCCCGAGCGGGGCTGGGGACTGCGGGACGAGTCGTGGCACGCCATGGAGGCGCTGTCGCGCTACGGCGGCGCCACGTGGTTCCGCCTGGGCGACCGCGACCTCGCCACCCACCTGTACCGCACCCAACGCCTGTCGGAGGGCGCGGGGTTGGCGGCGGTGACCGCCGAGATCGCCGCCGCCTGGGGACTGGAGCTGCGCGTGCTGCCGGTGACCGAGCAGCCGCTCCGCACGATGATCACGCTCGGTGATGAGGAGGGCGGTGCCGAGAGCGCCGAGGTCTCGTTCCAGGACTACTTTGTGCGCCGCCAGCATGCCGTGCCGGTGGCCGCCGTCCGCTTCGCCGGGGCGGAGGAGGCCCGCCCCGCCCCCGGCGTGCTCGACGCGCTCTCGGCCGCGGACGTCGTGGTGGTGGCGCCGTCCAACCCCATCGTGTCGATCGCGCCGGTGCTGGCCGTCCCCGGCGTCCGGGAGGCGGTCGAGGCCCGCCGCGACGACGTCGTGGCGGTGT
>DASQUY010000115.1:0-8667 GCA_035641055.1 Acidimicrobiales bacterium
CTCGTCGGTGCCCCCGTCGCTGTTGTAGATGTACGAGCCCAGCCAGTACTGCAGGAAGTCGTTCTTGTCGGAGAGGATCTGGCAGCGGGACAGCACCAGCTGGCCGTCCTCCACGCACACGTCGTCGGCCACCGGATCGTAGAACTGGCCGCCGGCCAGCCCGTTCTCCTGTGCCCCGGCCCACTGCCCGTTGTACAGCAGCTTGCCACCCTCGTTGAGGTAGGCGCGCACCTCGAGCGTCAGCTCGTTGTGCAGCCGGTCGACGTTGCCGGGCCCCCGCCCGGCGGTCCGCGTCACGAAGTTGTTGCCCAGGTACCAGGCGACGGCGTCGTAGTGCGACAGGACGCCGAGGTGGTCCGGCGCCTGTCGGCCCTCGGCGTCGACGTCCCAGACGTCGGAGGTCCGGCCAGCGTCCGCCACCGCCTTCTCGAACGACTCGAGGTAGTTCGGCGCATCAGGCGAGGTGCTGTCGTAGCCCGGGATGTTGACCGAACCGGTCCGGTCCTCGTGCGCCAGGATCAGCACGTCGGCGTCGGCGTCGTCGACGACGTCGAACGGGACGTGCTCGGTCGACTCACCACCGCCGGAGAACCAGTACTCCACCGTGTCGCCGACCGCGAGGTCCGGCACCTCGGCGCGCAGGTACTGGTAGTAGGTGTTGTAGGCGTTGTTGCCGCCGTACACCTGGCCGTCGGGCGTGGGGGCCGTGGGCTGCGTCGCCTCCGGGCCGCCGTTGACGCGGTAGTGCAGCGTCACGTCGCCCAGCGACCGCTTGGCCAGCACGTCGACCGGCTGGCTGGACCCGCCGCCGTGGGAGACCTCGACCTTCAGATCCGACGACGGGTGGTTCGTCTTCCACGGGTCGATCTCGGACACGTCGAGGTAGAGGCCCTCGGCGCTGATGTCCGCGTGCGACACGGGATCGTCGGGCGTGGGCGCCGAGCGAGCCAGATTCAGGGCGAACGGCAGGTTCCGCATGAACTCCTGCTGCACGAGCTGCGGGTCGTCGGGGAACACGAAGCCGCACCCTGGGCACCCCTCGTTGAGCTCCGGCGTCCAGGCCAGGACGCCCTGCGTGGCGTGCGCCCAGTCGGTGAACTCGCCGTTGGTGGTGTACAGGTCGGCGGACACACCGGGGTCGAAGCCCTCGACCGCCGGGTTGTCGTCGGTTCCGGTCAGCGCCACGTAGATCGGGTCGTCGGCGGACGGCGTCTGGGTCTGCCACCCCTGCGGGTAGAGCAGCAGGGGGCCGAACGAGTGGTAGCTGAGCGCGAAGCGGAAGTCGGCCAGCTCGAACAGCCCGATGTCGGCGACGACCTCGGGCTCGGAGGCCGGTGCCGGCCCCCGGTAGGTGTCGCTCGAGAACTGCGAGGACGAACCCTCCTCGTCGTACCGCCAGTGCTCGGGGTAGTTGCGGTTGAGGTCGACGCCGTCGTTGCCGTCGATCACGCCGTTGGCGTCGTTGTCGCGCAGGTTCTTCCGCCACAGGCGTTCGACGTCGAACGTGTACTGGTAGCCGTCGGGGTTCACGACGGGCACGAACCACAGCTCGGTCGTGGCGAGGATGTCCTGCACCACCGGGTCGTTCGTCGACCCCTCGAGGAAGTGCAGCATCAGCCGGCGAGTGACCTCGGTGCTGATCCACTCCCGGGCGTGGGTCGTCCCCTGGTACAGCACCGCCGGTCGCTCGCCCAGCGGCACGTCGTCGACCCCGGCGGTCACGCGGATGGCGAGGATGTCGCGGCCCTGGTGGGTCTGGCCGAGCGTGTGGAGCTCGGCGATGTCGGGGTGCTCCTCGGCGACGGCCCGGACCTGCTGCTCGAGCCCGGCGGGCCCGTCCCACGGCCGCCAGACCCTGAAGCCGCGGCGCCTCTGCCGCTCGGCGGCCTGCGTGGCCGTCAGTCCGTCGGCGTTGCGGACGACCTCCAGCGCGAAGCCGGCACGCCGCAGCTTGTTGCGCTCGCTGGGCGAAAGCACGAGCTGCACGACGATGCCGTCGGCGGTCTCCTCGACGGACGCGATGTCGTAGCCGCCCGTGAGCAGCTGCTCATACTGCGCGGGGTCCACGGTCGCCTGGTACAGCTCGAGGTTCTGCCCTTGGCCCTGGACCTGGGCCGCCGTCCCGGGCTGGCCCACCGCCCGCGGCTGGGCGTCGGCGGTGCCGATCCCTGCGGTCGCGGCGACGAGCGCGACCAGAGCGCTGATCAGCAGGCGGGTCCTGCGTACGGTCCCCATGTCCCCCTCCTTGCCTTGTTCCCCAGGTCGCGCGTCCCTCCATGGCCGCGGCTGGCGTCACCACAATAGGCGTTTCGCTACCCACCGTGTCGGGTGGATGGCCACAACGCGGTGAGACATGGCGCCAAGGTGGGCGATGTGCGCTATCCGCCATCAGCTAGGACTGAGCGCCGCCGAGCCGGCGTCCAGCCGCAGCAGGAAGTCCCGGGCCCGCTCGAAGATCGCCTCGACGTCGGCGGCGCCGTCGAAGAAGTGGTCCGCGCCCGGCACGATGTCCAGCTCGACGGATCCGCCGGCCGCCCGGAGCGCGTCGGCGAGGCGAACGCTCTGCTCGACCGGCACCCACGTGTCGCGGTCGCCATGCTGGAGGAGGAACGGCGGTGCGCCCTCCCGGACGTGGGAGACGGGGCTGGCGGCACGGGCGGCGTCGAGGTGCCGCCCGATGGGGCCGCCCAGCAGGTGGGCCTCGAAGCTGTCGGCATCGTCGTGGTCGAGCGCAGGCAGGTCGGTGATCGGGTACCAGCACACTACCCCCGCCACCGGCGGCGCCCCGTCGGCCAAGGCGGCGAGGGCGGCGAGGTGGCCGCCGCCGGAGGCGCCCCACAGGTACGTGCGGGCCGGGTCGACACCGAGGTCGCCGGCGTGGGCGTGCAGCCAGCGGAGCGCCTCCCGGGTGTCGTCGAGCTGGGCGGGGAACCGTGCCTCGCCGCTGAAGCGGTACTCGGTGGCGGCGACCACGAACCCCGCGTCGGTGAGGCGCGCGAAGAAGCCACGGCCCCACGCCCGCGTCTCCCGGGGCGGGCGGCTGCGGTGGCTCATCCGCCAGCCGCCGCCATGGATGTAGACGAGCAACCGGCGCAGGTCGCCCGCGGCCGCGCCGGGCCGGTAGAGGTCGAGCTCCAGCGCTCGGAACCCTTCCCGCTCGGCGAAGACGACGGCCTTCTCGACGTGCACCCCACGCACCCCCGGGTGTCGACGTGTCAGGATTCCTGGCATTCTGGCAGCCGAGCCGCAGCACGAGGGGAGACCGTTGGGCAGCATCGCGGGGACGGGGCCGGCCGTGACCGAGCTGCTGGAGGTGGCGGTGGCCGCGACCAGGGCGGGCGGCGGCGTCCTGGTCGACGGCCTGCGGCGTCCCCGGCGGGTGGAGCTCAAGAGCGAGCGGGCCTCGATCGTCACGGAGGCGGATACGGCTGCGCAGCGGGCGATCGTGGGCGTGATCAGCGAGCGCTTCCCGGGCCACGCCATCCTGGGCGAGGAAGGCACCGCCGGGGTCGCCGACGGCCCGGCCACCTGGCTGGTCGACCCGCTCGACGGCACGTCCAACTACGCCCACGGGATCCCTTTCGCCTGCACGTCGGTGGCCGTCCGCGACGGCAACGGGCTGGCGGCGGGCGCGATCCTCGAGCCCTTCCGCGGGGAGCTGTTCACGGCCGTGCGGGGCGGGGGAGCGTGGCTGGGCGATGAGCGACTGGCCGTGTCGGGCGCCGACTCGCTGGGCCGCGCCCTGGTGTGCACGGGCATCCAGTCGGACGACGGGGACGCCATCGCCGCCTTCGGCCGGCGCATCGTCGCCCTGACCCGCCGGTGTCGCGCCGTGCGTTGCGTGGGCTCCCCGGCACTGTGCCTCGCCTACCTCGCCGCCGGCCGCATCGACGGCTTCGTGGAGCGCGACGCCACGTTTGCCTGGGACGTCGGCGCCGGCGGGTTGCTCGTCGCCGAGGCCGGCGGCCGCATCGAGGACCTCGACGGCGGCCCCCTCAACCTCGGTTCCGGGCTCGCCAACGTGCTCGCCAGCAACGGCCACATCCACACCGCCCTCGCCGACGTCGTCCGTGCCGCGGAAGGGGCGGCCACGTGAGCGGTCTGTCGGGCAAGCGCATTGTCGTCACCGGCGCGGGGCGCGGGATCGGCGCGGCGCTGGCGGCCGAGCTGCGGGCGCGCGGGGCCACGCCGATCACGGCCGACGTCGCCGCCGGCACGGACGTGAGCTGCGATGTGAGCGACGCCGACCAGGTGGCCGCGCTGTTCGCTGAGGCCGGGCCCATCGACGGGCTGGTGAACTGCGCGGCGCTGCTGGTCGGCCGCAAGGCCTACGACGAGATCGACCTCGCCGAATGGGACCGCATGTTCGCCGTGAACGTGCGGGGGTCGTTCCTCTGCGCCCGGGCCGCGGCGGCGGCGATGGGGGAGCGGGGCGGCAGCATCGTGAACGTGGCGTCGGAGACCGCCGTCACCGGCTCGCACGGCTTCGTGCACTACGTGGCGTCGAAGGGGGCGGTGATCTCCATGACCCGAGCGCTGGCCAACGAGCTCGGGTCGCGCGGCATCCGCGTCAACTGCGTGGCCCCGGGCTTCACGCCGACGCCGGGTTCGGAGGTGCTCGGGTCCTATGACCCCAGCCGCACGCCGCTCGGCCGGGTCATGCGCCCTGACGACCTCCTCGGCACGTTCTGCTACCTGCTGTCGGACGACTCGGCGTTCGTCTCCGGGCAGACGCTCCTGGTCAACGGCGGCCGCGTCCCGCACTGATGGTATTGAGGTGCTCAAACTGCAAGGAGGGTGTGATGGGTTCCATCAAGGACGAGCTGATCGGCCTGTCGCAGGCGGCCTACAAGCGCCTCCGGGGACGCCTCGACGGGCTCACCGACGACGAGTACTTCTGGGAGCCGGTGGCCGGGTGCTGGACGATCCGGCCACGCGACAGCGGGGCCTTCGTGCCGGACTTCAGCGTTCTCCCGCCCGGAACGCCGCCGTTCACGACGATCGCGTGGCGCCTCGCGCACGTCACCGACATCCTCGGCGAGACGCGCAACGCCACGTGGCTGGGCCTCGAGCCCGAGGCACCCGACGACCTCACCGCCGAGCCGACGGCCGAGCGGGCACTCGCCCGCCTGGAGCAGGCGCACGACCGCTGGGAGCGGTACATGGAGGCGGTCACGGACGACGCGCTGGGGCGCAAGCTCGGGCCCATCGCACGACGCTTCGCCGACGGCACCGGGGTCGGCTTCGTGCTGCACCAGATCGACGAGGTGATCCACCACGGCGCCGAGGTCGCCCTGCTCCGCGACTGGTACCGCGCCGCGCACGCCACCCCCGACGAGGACGATCCCCTGGTCCTCGCCCTGTTGCGCGCCGACCGCGACGCGATCGAGCGGGCTCGAGCCGAGGACCCGGCGGCGGTCGACCGCGCCCGCGCCGAGCATCCCGACCTCGTCGCCCGCGCCGCCGCGGGCGGCAGGTGGGACGCCGTGCGCCTCCTGGTCGACGACGGCTTCGACGCCGGAGCCAAGCGGGGGCGGACCGCGCTGCACGACGCCGCCGGCACGGGAGACATCGAGATGGTCCGCTTCCTGGTGGAGCAGGGTGCCGACACGACGGTCCGGGACGATCAGTTCGACGCCACGCCGCTCGCGTGGGCGCAGTTCCTCGACCACACCGAGGTGGTCGAGTACCTGAACGGATAGTCCCGGCGCGGCGGTGGTTCACTGGCAGGGTGAGCGCGCTCGACGATGACGATCGCACCGACGACGGGCGCGGGCAGCCCACCCTGCAGTCGGTCAGCATCGCGCTCGACATCATCGACGCCCTGGCCCGGGAGACCGAGCTGAGCCTGAGCGAGCTGGCGCGGCGGGTCGGCATCGCCAAGAGCACGGCCCACCGCACCTGTGCCGTACTGGCCCGGCGGGGCCTCATCAACCGGACGGCGGATCGTGGGTTCCGCCTGGGGGTCCGGCTCGTCGAGTACGGCCGCCTGGCGACGGAACGCACCGCTGTGGGCGACCAGGCGCTGCCGCTGCTGGTCGAGCTGCGCAACACCCTGCAGGAGACCGTGCAGGTCGGCGTGCCGGCCGGCGCCGACGTCGTGTACGTCGAGCGCGTCGAGGGCCAGCGGGCGCTGCGCTACTCGACGAACTCGCGCCGCTCGCCCCTCCACCGCTCCAGCGCCGGCAAGGTCCTGGCGGCGTTCAACCCCGAGCTGGCCGAGGCCCGCCTGCGCGCCGGCCTGCCGCCGAGCACCGGCTACACGATCGTCGTGCCCGAGCTGCTCCGTGCCGAGCTGGAACGCGTGCGGGAGCGCGGCTGGGCGCGCAGCGTCGACGAGACCGAGCTCGGGCTGTCGTCGCTCGCGGTGCCGGTCCGCTCGGCGGTGCGTGGGCCCGTGGTCGCCGCCATATCCATGGTGGGTCCGACGGCCCGCGTGGTCGGCGACCGCGAGACGCGCCACCTCCGGATCCTGAAGGCCGGTGCCCGGCGGCTCACGGAGGCCATCGCCGGCGGCGGCTACACCGTCCGCCAGGGCTGACCCCTGCTTCTCGGCGAAAATGCGCGGATGGACATCCGTGAGCTGACGGCGGCTGATCGTGACGCCGCGACCGGCCTGTGGGAGGAGGCCGGCCTGACGCGGCCGTGGAACGATGGCGGTGAGCTGGCGGCGACGGTGATGGTCGGCCACGACGGTCACGCGGCTGGGTGAAGATGCGGAGGTCACGGTCCTCGCTCGCTGGCTTGTCGACCCGGCGTAGCAGCGGCTCGCGGAAACGCTCGGCCGGCGACCGGGCAGCGTGCGGCAACATCGAGCGCATGGACATCACGTGCGTCACCATCGACTGCCGCGACCCGGTGGAGGTCGCGACGTTCTGGAACGAGGCGCTTAGGTGGGGCGGTGTCGCAGCGGGGGCCGATGGCGCTGTCTGCGGTCCGCCGGGAGGCGGGCTGTATCTCGAGTTCGTCCGCGTGCCCGAGGACAAGGTCGTCAAGAATCGCGTTCACCTCGGTTGCACCGCCGGGGCGCTCAGCGACCTCGACAGCGAGATCGAGCGACTCCGTGCCCTCGGCGCCACGATCGCCTGGGAGGAGGAGTTCTCCCCGGAGGCGGCGGCGAAGTACCGCAACGTCGTGCTCCGCGATCCCGAGGGCAACGAGTTCTGCCTGAGCGGCGGCACGCTTCCGTCTTGATCCGGCATGGCCAGCTACACCTACGGTGACGACGACCCGGCGCTCCGGCGCCTCGCGCTCGTGGCCGAAGCCTATGAACCGGTCTCTGACGCCTTTCTCGCCGAGCAGGCCTCCCGGCGCCCGCGCCCGCGCACGGTCCTGGACGTCGGTTGCGGTCCCGGTTTCACCACGGCGCTGCTCGCCCGCGTGCTGGCACCCCAACGGCTGATCGGCATCGATTCGTCGTCCCCCTCCCTGGACGCGGCGCGGGCTCGCGTTCCCGGTGCCCGGTTCCACCGGCACGACGCCACGGTGACGCCCCTGCCCGGAGCGCCCGCCGACGTGATCTACGCGCGTCTCGTGCTCGCCCATCTCCCGGACCCGCTCGCGACACTCGAACGGTGGCGGGGCGGACTCGCTCCCCGCGGCGTTCTGCTGGTGGAGGACCTCGAGGACATCGACTCCCCGGACGGCGCCCTCCGGGCCTACGACGGGCTCGCAGCCGAGGTCGTCCGCCGAGGCGGCGGCGTCATGTACGCGGGGGCGGCGATCGCCAGGCTCGGCGGCCGACGCGTTGCGGTCACTGTCCCCGCGGCGACCGCAGCCACCATCTACCTGTTCAATGTCAGGCGGTGGCTCGCTGACCAGGCGGAACATCCGCCCCGGGAGCAACTGCTCGAGCTCCAGCACGGCCTCGACATGATCGCCCACCAGGACGACGAAAGCGGCCAGACCGTCTCCTGGATCGTCCGTCAGCTCGCCCTGCCAGCGTGAGGCCAGCGTGCCCGAGGCAACCTATGACCTCGGGCACCACGAACCGTCGACGACGAGGCGGCCGTCCTCGAGCGTGAGCACCTGGTCGGCGCGGGCGAGGGCGGCGGCGCTATGCGAGACGACGAGGCAGGTGACGTGGTCGCGCCGCGCGAAGAGCCGCGCCCAGAGCTCGGCCTCGGTGGCGGCGTCGAGGGCGGAGCTGAGATCGTCGAAGACGAGCAGCTCGGCCTGCCCGAGGAACATGCGCGCCGCCGCCGCCCGCTGGACCTGCCCGCCCGAGAGCTTCACGCCCCGCGGCCCGACGAGGGTGTGGATGCCGCGCTCGAAGCCAGCGACGTCGTCGTCCAGCACCGCCGCCCGGAGCGCCTCGTCGACCGTGGCCGGGTCATCCGGGCGGCCGAGGAGCAGATTGTCGCCCAACGACTCGCTGAACAGGCGCGGCACCTGCGGCGTGAAGGCGCACTGCGGCGGCACCAGGAAGGCGCCCCGCTCGCTGAGGACACGGCCGTTCCAGCGCACCTCCCCCGTGGCCGGGAGGAGGCCGAGCACCGCGTGGAGCAGCGTCGTCTTCCCGGCGCCGATGCGGCCGGTCACGACGGTGAAGGACCCGCGCGCGAGCGTGAACGACACGTCCTCGATGCCCCGGCCGCTCGCCGGATGGCGACAGGTCAGCCCGCCGACCTCCAGCCGCTCGAGCGGCTCGCGCGGCGGCGCCGGGTC
>DASQUY010000116.1:0-2040 GCA_035641055.1 Acidimicrobiales bacterium
GGGTCGAGCCATCCGGGCAGCCCGTGAGTGACCCCGTCGCCGTCGCCGGCGGCGCCGGCGGCATAGGCCATCACCGCTCCCCACGACCACACGTCGCCGGCGGCCGTCGCCTCGCCGGAGGCGACGCGCTCGGGGGCCATCCACGCCGGCGTCCCCACGGACGCACCCGGCTGGGTGACCGGCACCGCCCCGGGGAACCAGGCGATGCCGAAGTCCACGACCCGGGGGCCGTCGGGGCCGAGCACGACGTTGCGAGGGGTCAGGTCGCGGTGGACGACTCCGGCGGCATGGATCGCCGCCAGCGCCTCGGCCAGCGCCGCCCCCAGCGCCCGGAGGGGCCGGTCGGGGAGCGGCCCGTGCCGGGCGACGTGCTCGGCCAGCGTGGGTCCGGCGACGAACGCCGAGGCGAGCCAGGGCACGGCGGTGTCGACGTCGGCGTCGAGCAGCGGCGCCACGTACGGGCTGTCGACCCGCTGTAGCGCCGCCACCTCCCGGGCGAAGCGGGCACGACGGTCCGGGTTCGTGGCCACGCCGGGATCGAGCAGCTTGACGGCGACCGGGCGGGGCGCGCCCCCGGCGGCCCCCGTCGGGTCCTCGGCGCGCCACACCTCCCCCATGCCACCCCGGCCCAGCCGCTCCACCAGGCGATACGGGCCGATCGTGCGGTCGCTCGTCACTCCTCCAGCCTGCCCCATCGCCGACCGGGCGGCCGGACGTGCGCTCCCAAGGGTTTCTGCCCGCGCTCACCTGCACCGATGGCGGTGAGCGCGGGCAGAAGCCGTAGGCTCGCCCGCATGCCCAAGATCCCCGTCGCCAACCCCGTCGTCGAGCTCGACGGCGACGAGATGACCCGCGTCATCTGGCAGGTCATCAAGGACAAGCTCATCCTCCCCTACCTGGACATCGACCTGCTCCATTTCGACCTGTCGATCCAGAAGCGCGACGAGACCGACGACCACATCACCGTCGAGGCGGCCGAGGCCATCAAGCAGCATGGGGTGGGCGTCAAGTGCGCCACGATCACGCCCGACGAGGCCCGGGTGGCCGAGTTCGGGCTCAAGAAGATGTGGCCGTCGCCGAACGGCACGATCCGCAACATCCTCGGGGGCGTCGTCTTCCGCGAGCCGATCATCTGCCGCAACGTGCCCCGGCTGGTCCCGGGCTGGACCAAGCCGATCGTCATCGGCCGCCACGCCCACGCCGATCAGTACAAGGCCACCGACTTCGTCGTCCCCGGCCCGGGGACGGTCACCGTGACCTACACGCCGTTCGAGGGTGACGGGGGAGCAATGGAGCCCATGGAGTTCAAGGTGGCCGAGTTCGCCGACGGGGGCATCGCCCTGGGCATGTACAACTACGACGAGTCGATCCGGGACTTTGCCCGGGCCTCGTTCCGCTACGGCCTCGAGCGCCGCTATCCCGTCTACCTGTCGACGAAGAACACGATCCTCAAGGCCTATGACGGTCGGTTCAAGGACCTGTTCCAGGAGGTCTACGAAAGCGAGTTCAAGGCCGAGTTCGAGGCCCACGGGCTCACCTACGAGCACCGGCTCATCGACGACATGGTGGCCCAGGCGCTCAAGTGGGAGGGCGGCTACGTGTGGGCCTGCAAGAACTACGACGGCGACGTGCAGTCCGACGTGGTGGCGCAGGGCTTCGGGTCGCTCGGGCTCATGACGTCGGTCCTCATGACGCCCGACGGCAAGACCTGCGAGGCCGAGGCCGCCCACGGCACGGTGACCCGCCACTACCGGCTGTGGCAGAAGGGCGAGAAGACGTCGACCAACCCCATCGCCTCGATCTTCGCCTGGACCCGCGGGCTGACCTTCCGAGCGCACCTCGACGACACGCCGGACGTCGCCCGCTTCGCCGAGGCGCTCGAGGACGTGTGCGTGCGCACCGTCGAGGGCGGCCAGATGACCAAGGACCTGGCGCTGCTCGTGGGCGGCGACACGCCCTGGCTCACCACCGAGGACTTCCTGGAGGCGTTGGACGCCAACCTCGGCCAGGCCATGGACTGAGTGGTCGCGGCGGGGCGGT
>DASQUY010000117.1:0-4192 GCA_035641055.1 Acidimicrobiales bacterium
GGTGGTCGGCGGCCGCGGCCACGGTCGCGTCGGTGTCTCTCATGTCGGTCATGGTTCCTCCCGGTGTTGGCGACAGGGCTCGGCGCAGCCGCTCCCGCAGCCGCGCCTCGAAGGCGGGATCGGGCTCGACCGGCTCCACCGGCGTGAACAGGGCATCCATCGGATCGGTCATCGGGGGCCCTCCTCGCCGGAGTAGACCCGCCGGAACGCCTGGCGGGCGCGCACCAGCAGCGCCTCGGTGGCGCGCACCGTGCGCCCGAGGTGCTCGGCGACATCGGCGACAGGGAGGCCGTCGAGGTAGCGCAGCGTGAGGGCCGCCCGGTGGTGCGGCCCGAGCCGGCCGAGGGCCTCGCGGGCCCGGAGGACATCCAGCTGCTCGTCCCACGGATCGTCGGCGGCCGGCTGGTCGCCCGACACCAGCCGCAGCCGACGCTCCTCGCGTTCCTGCCCGCGCCAGTGGTCCACGAGCTTGTGGCGGGCGACGCCGATCAGCCACGGGACGCTCGGCGCCGGTGCGTCGGGCTTGCGCAGGGCGGCGACGGCGGCGAGGAAGCATTCGGCGGTCAGGTCCTCGGCGAGGGCCGAGTTTCCGCAGCGGGGGAGCAGGTAGCCGTACACCTGCGGCAGGGCCTCGTCGTACAGCGCCAGGAGACCCGGCGCCGGGGCGGGCGTGCCCGGTGAGCTGCTCACGTCCTCATCGTCGTTCCCGGGACGGGTTTTCCGACACCCCGGGTTGCGGGGTCACGACCGTGTCATCGCCGCCGCCTCCAGCCACGCACCGGTGGCCAGCAGCAACGCCTCGCTTCCCCGGGGACCGGACAGCTGGACGCTCGCCGGGAGCGGCCCGGCTGTGGGGGCGGGCAGCGCCAGCGCCGGGAGCCCGGCCAGGTTGACCGGCACGTTGTGCGTGCGGGAGTCGGGGGGTGGCTCGTCGAGACGGGTCGGCAGCACCGGCAGCGTCGGCCAGGCGAGGACGTCGACGCCGGCGAACACCCTGGCCAGCTCCTCGCTCCACCGGCGCGCCCGGTCGCGGGCAGCGTCGAGCTCGCCGGGGGTGACGGCGCGCCCCTGCTCGAGGCGCTCCCGCGTCTCGGCGCCGAGGGCCGCGGCGCTGGTCTCGTACAGCGACCGGTTGGTGCGCCAGGCCTCGCCGAACAGCAGCGTCGTGCCGGCGTTGACCGCGGCGCCCCAGCCCGGCAGCACGAAGTCGACGACGTCGAGCCCGCAGGCGGCCAGCAGGTCGTCCACCGCCCGGTCGACGACCGGGTCGACGCGGCTCGGGAGCCGAACCCGGCCGATAGTGGTCGCCACCCGGCCGTGCTCGCCGTCCGTGAAGCCCGGGTCGAGGAACCGCAGGCCGAGCCGGACCCCGGCCACGTCGCGGGCCATGGGGCCGACCGTGTCGAGCGACGGCGCCAGCGGCCACACCCCGGCCGTCGGGATGCGGCCCCGGGTCGTCTTGAGCCCCACCGTGCCGCAGCAGGCCGACGGCGTGCGGACCGACCCCGCCGTGTCGGTGCCGATGGCCACGTCGGCCTCGCCGGTCGCCACGGCCACCGCCGACCCGCTCGAGGATCCCCCCGGGATGCGGTCCGGATCGAGGGGGTTCACGGGCGTGCCGAAGTGGGGGTTGATGCCGCTGCCGCCGAACGCCAGCTCGTGCAGGTTGGTCTTGCCGACGATGCGTGCGCCGGCGGCCCGGGCGGCGGCGACGCACGGGGCGTCGGCCGGAGCGGGCGCCGCCGTGGCCGCCACCGCGGCGGACCCCGCGGTCGTGGGCGTCCCCACCACGTCGATCAGGTCCTTGACGGCCAGCCGCGGCGCATCGGGCCCGGGCCCGCCCGGCTCGTCGATGCGGAGGATGAAGGTCACCATGGCGCGCGGGCCACAGCATGCCACCTTGCGTCTCCGTACGAGCGAGGAGCGTGAGGGGGAAGCCGCCCCATCGTGAGGCAATAGCAAACGCTGCGACCAGCCTGAGGCAATCACGAACGGAAAACGTTCGCCAATGCCTCGGGCTCGCGGGAACGTGCGTTATTGCCTCGGGCCGCTAGGTGCGGTCGCCGTCGTCGGTGTCGGCGGTGTCGTCCTCCGGCAGCTCGGTGCCGGTGGCATCGAGAACCCGCGGCACGAGCCAACCGGCGGCGCGTGCGGCGCCCTCCTCGGTGAGGTCCCGGCCCTCGAGGCGGAACTCGGCGTTGAAGGCGCCGCCGCCGGGGAGGTCCTGGGTCCAGGCGTCGAGGTCGATGACCGAGAAGTCGTCCCACCCCGTCACGGTGTCGCTGATGATCTCGTTCAGCCGTTCGACCCGCAGGGGGTCGTTGTCGGGTACCGCCGTCCAGTCCCCCTCGCCCTCGTTCCCCGGCCCGAGGCGCACGTGGGGATGGGTGGCCCACAGCACCGGCACGTCCTGCGCCGCCAGCGTGGCGGCCAGGTCGTCGTAGCGGTCGGCCAGCCAGTCGTCGAACACCGGGTCGCCGAGGTGCCGCCACTGGCGGTCGATCTCCCGCTCGCCCAGGTCGGCCAGCCCGCCGACCACCACGATGGCGTCCGGCTCGGACCTCTCCAGCAGTCGGGGCAGGCGGGGCGCGAAGCCGACGCAGGCCACGCCGTCGCCGACCTCCGCTCCCGCGAGCCGCACCGGGCCGGGCGCGCTGACCGGGCAGCCGGCGGCGACGTGCGTGTCGACGCGCACCTGCCCCTCGGGATGGTCGGCGTTCCAGGCGGCCAGCCCCCGCACCATCGAAGCGGCCAGGCCGTCGCCCACCACGGCGATGCGCACGAGCTCGTCGCCCCCGGCGGCGGGGACGACGGCCTCCAGGTCGCCGGGGTCGGAGCCGTCGATCGTGAGGCTCACGTCCGGCGGGGGTTGCTCGGGCAGCACCAGTGCCGCCGCCGCCACGACCGCCAGGCTCGTGCCCAGCCCCAGGCCCAGCTGCAGGCGAGGGACCGCCAGACGGTAGCGCAGCGGCCACTCGAACGCCCAGGTGGACACGACCGCCACCGCCAGCGTCAACCCCACGCGCAGAAGGAACAGCGCGTGCGAGTCGAGTCCCGTGCGGTCGGCGTCGAGGAGCAGGTACAGGGGCCAGTGCGCCAGGTAGGCCGCCAGGCTGACCTTGCCGATGAGGCGCAGGGGCGCCCAGCCGAGCACCCGGGCCACCGGCGTGGGGCCCGTGACCGCCAGGACGATGAACGCCGTCAGCACGGCGTTGGCCGCCGTGACGCCGCGGAACAGACTGCCCGAGTACAGGCTGGTCGTGGCCCACAGCCAGGCCAGCCCACCGAGCGCCACGAGCGGGCCGAGACGGAGCACGGCCGCGGCCGCGGGCCGCTCCATGAGGCGTCGGACGGCCGGGCTGAGCACGGCGAAGGCGAGGGCGACCCCCACCAGCATCTCGCCGAGTCGCGTGTGGGTGCCGTAGTAGGCGAGCCCGTCGTTGCCGGTGCGCTCGGCCGTCAGCGCGGCGGCCACGAACGACCCCGCCGCCGCCAGGGCGAACACCGTCCCCGCCGCCCGCCAGCGCCGCCCCGTCAGGCGCATCAGCACCACGAAGGCCAGCGGGAAGACCAGGAGGACCTGCACCGCCATCGACATCGACCAGAAGTGCTGCACCGGGGAGGGATTCGTGAGAATGCTGGCGAAGCCGTCCCCGTCGAGGGCGAAGCGCCAGTTCAGCACCTGCCCGGCGGCGGCCAGGACGTCGCCCCGGAACCGTGGGCCGGCCCCCACCCGCAGCGCCACCTGCAGGGCCACCACGCCGGCGAGCGTGACGACGACGGGCGGGATCAGGCGGCGGGCCCGCCCCTCCCAGAAGCGGGGCAGCGACACGCGGCTCCCCTGCGACCACTCGGCCAACAACAGGGTGGCCAGCAGGAAGCCGGAGAGGGTGAAGAAGCTGGAGACGCCGAGGAAGCCGCCGCTGGCCAGGTCGTAGCCCTGGTGGAAGGCGAGCACAGCGAGCAGCGCCACGGCGCGCAGGCCGTCGAACGCGGGAACGTACGGCAGCCGTGGCCCCCGGTCGACGGTCCCGGGGGCTTCAGGCTCGGCCGGCCGGGTCGTCGGGCGTTGCCGGCGCCGGGCGCGACCGGGCTTGCCGGTGGGGGAGAGCGCCAGCGGCCGGCCGAAGCCCCGGTCGGTCTCGGCCTCGCCGGGCGCGACGACGGGCTCATCCCAGGCGGGCGGGGCGGG
>DASQUY010000118.1:0-8787 GCA_035641055.1 Acidimicrobiales bacterium
GATCTCGAACAGACGCTGCAGCGCATCAAGGCGGCGTACACCTTCGTGCGCGACACCGTCGCCCGCGGGGGCACGATCCTGTTCATCGGCACCAAGAAGCAGTCGCAGGATCCGATCGAGGAGTACGCCACCAAGTGCGGCATGCCCTACGTGAACCAGCGCTGGTTGGGCGGCATGCTCACCAACTTCGAAACCATCAACCGACGGGTCGGCAAGATGCTCGAGTACGAGCGGATGCGCGACTCCGGCGAGTTCGACGCCATGCCGAAGAAGGAGGCGCTGCTGCTCAGCCGCGAGCTCGACAAACTCGAGCGCTACCTCGGCGGCATCCGGCACCTGGAACGCCGGCCCCAGGCCGTGTTCGTGCTCGACACCAAGAAGGAGAGCATCGCTGTCACCGAGGCCAACAAGCTCGGCATCCCGGTCGTGGCGGTCGTCGACACCAACTGCGATCCGGACATCATCGACTACGTCATCCCCGGCAACGACGATGCCATCCGGTCGGGCACGCTCATGTGCCGCGTCGTCTCCGACGCTGTGATCGAGGGCAAGCACATCGCCTCGCTGGGCGAGCCGACCGCCCCGCGTTCGGCCGAGGAGGAGGCGCGCACCGCCGCCGAGCAGGCCGAGGCCCGTCGCCAAGCGCTGGCCGAGGCGCACGAGCGTGACGCGCGGCTCGCCGCGGCCGCCCGACAGCCCGGTCCGGGTACCCGGGTCGCCGACCCCGCCGCCCCACCGACGCCGGCGGACGTCCCCACGACCGCCGGTGACGCCGCCGAGCCCACCCCGACCACCGAGGTCGCCGAGGACGCCGAACGCGCCGAGGCGCCGGAGTCCCCGGAGCCCGCCGAGTCTTCAGAGGCACCGGAGTCCCCAGAGCCCGCCGGGTCCGGCGAGGCCGCGGCGGCCGAACCGTCCACCCCCAATGAGCTCCAGGAGTCCTGAGCCCCGATGGCCGACTTCACCGCGACAGACGTACAGGCCCTGCGCCGCGCCACCGGCGCGGGGATGATGGACGCCAAGCGCGCCCTCCAGGAGGCCGACGGCGACCCCGACCGGGCCAAGAAGATCCTGCGCGAGAAGGGACTGGCGAAGGCCGACGAGCGCTCGGACCGCGAGAACGCCCAGGGTGCCATCGCCGTGGGCACGGGCGACGGCGTCGTGGGTCTGGTCGAGCTGAAGTGCGAGACCGACTTCGTCGCCAAGTCTCCCGAGTTCGTCGCCCTCACCCAGGCGCTGGCCGACTCGGTGGCGGCCCGCGGCGAGGGCGCCGTGGAGGACCACAAGAACGAGGTCGACGACCTCAAGGTCGTCCTCAAGGAGAACATCGCCCTCGGCCGGACCGTCCGGCTCGCCGTCGAGGACGGCCAGGTCGTCGACACCTACCTCCACCGCCAGGACGGGCGGGGCGTCAACGGCGTGGCGGTCGTGCTCGAAGGTGGCACAGAGGAGCTGGCGCACGACATCGCCGTGCACATCGCCTTCGCCAAGCCCCAGTATCTGACCCGTGACGAGGCGCCCGCCGAGGCGGTCGAGGAGGAGCGCCAGACGCTCCTCAACATCACCAAGGCCGAGGGCAAGCCCGAGGCCGCCTGGCCCAAGATCGTCGAGGGGCGCCTCAACGCCTGGTACAAAGACCGGGTGCTCACCGAGCAGGCCTATGTCCGCGACGAGCAGCAGACCGTGGGCCAGGTCGCGGCTGGCGGCGGGGCCCGGGTCGTCCGCTACGCCCAGCTGTTCATCGGCGGCTAGGGCGGCTGGAGGCATTCGCCGGTGAGCGTCCCCCTCGCAGGAGACGACGCGAGCGCCGGCCGCGGGGACGTGACCACGGGGTATCAGCGGATCCTCCTCAAGCTGTCGGGCGAGGCGTTCGCCGGGGATGCCGGCTACGGCATCGACGGTCAGTTCACCGAGTACATCGCCCACGAGATCGTGGACGTCCGCGAGCGCCAGGGTGTCGACGTCGCGGTCGTGGTCGGCGGCGGCAACATCTGGCGGGGCCTCGCCGGCGCCGGTGCGGGCATGGATCGCGCCCAGGCCGACTACATGGGCATGCTGGCCACTGTCATCAACGCCTTGGCGCTGCAGGACACCCTCGAACGCCTGGACCAGCCCACGCGGGTGCAGACGGCCATCCACATGGCCCAGGTGGCCGAGCCGTACATCCGCCGGCGGGCGATCCGCCACCTCGAGAAGGGTCGGGTGGTGATCTTCGCGGGCGGCACCGGCAACCCCTTCTTCACCACCGATACGGCCGCCGCGCTGCGCTCCGTCGAGGTCGAGGCCGACGTGATGCTGCGGGGCACGCATTCGGGCGTGAACGGCCTCTACACCGACGACCCCCGCGCCAATCCCGACGCCACCAAGCTCGACGCCGTCACGTACCTCGACGTGCTCAACCGCGGCCTCAAAGCGATGGACTCGACGGCCATCACCCTGTGTATGGACAACAAACTGCCGATCGTCGTGTTCGACCTGTTGGGCAAGGGCAACATCGCAGCGATCGTCGAGGGTCGGGCGGTGGGTACGCTGATCCGCTGACGGCGCTCTACAACGGCGCCGGCAACCGCAGGAGTGCCCGTGAGTAGTGACGACATCGACGTGATCTCGATGGTGCTCGAGGAGGGACGGGACAAGATGGCCAAGGCTGTCGCCCACGCCCGTTCCGAGTTCGTCGGCGTCCGCACGGGCCGCGCCACCCCGGCGCTCGTCGAGAAGCTCCCGGTCGACTACTACGGCGCCGAGGTGCCGCTGCAGCAGATCGCCGGCTTCAGCGTGCCGGAGGCGCGCCTGCTGGTGATCACCCCCTACGACCGCAACGCCGTCGGCGCGATCGAGAAGGCGATCCAACAGAGCGCGCTCGGCCTGACGCCGAGCAACGACGGGCAGGTGATACGGCTCAACTTCCCGCCGCTCACGGAGGAACGCCGCAAGGAGCTGGTGCGGCTGGTCAGGGGGATGGCCGAGGACGGACGAGTCAGCATCCGCCACGCCCGGCGGAGCGCCCGGCACGATCTCGAGGCGTTCGAGAAGGACGGCGAGATCTCCGCCGACGAGCTGGCCCGGGCCGAGAAGGAGCTCGACAAGCTCACGCACCGGTACGAGGCCGACGTCGACACCGCGCTGGAGCACAAGGAGCAAGAGCTGTTGGAGGTGTAGGACCTCCCCGCCTGCAGGCGTGTCGCGCTTTGCCACCACCTGGGCGTGCCACGCGTGCAGGATGTGGTGGTCTATGGGACGCGAGAGACGCCTGGTGGGCCCGGGACGAGAGGAAGAGCCTTGTGACTGACAGGGAAGAACGCCGGCACCAGCGCCACCGCGACCCGACGGAAGGTGTTCGCCTCATCGGCGCCGACGAGGCGGAGGAGGCGCTGGAGCGCGACGACGTCCGCCGCCGGTTGCGTGACGACGAGCCCCGCTTCGGCGACCGACCGGATGCGCCGGGGGGTCCCCGCCCCGCGCTGCGCTTCCCCCTCGGCTCCTATGACGACCCCACGACGATCGAGCGGCCCCCCGTCGTACCCGTCCAGCCCCGCAGCGAGGCGCCGGAGCTGTCGCACTGGGCGGGTTCGGCCGCGGAGGAGGTTCCCAACATGTCGAGACGCGATTCCGAACCAGGCGACGACGCCTGGTCGACGTTCGCCCAGGGTGACCCGCGTTGGCGTGACGACCCGGGCTGGCAGGGTGATCGGGGGTGGGACGACGACCCGGGCCGGTCGCCGGGCGGCCCGCCTCCCCCCGCGCCGCCGCCCGCCGGGCCCCCGCCGGCCGGGCCCCCGCCGGCGCCGGCGTACGACGAGGTCGAGCCGCCGCCGGGACGCTCGGTGTTCGGCGACGCCGGCGAACCCACTCCCTACGAGGACGTCTACGGCGAGGAGGGCTACGCCGAGGACGGTTACGTCGACGAGTACGACGCCACCTACGACGACGCCTATGACGACGCCTACGGCGACGAAGACGCCGGCGGTGGCCGCGGCGGCGTCATGGCCCCGCCTCGCCGCCGGTCGCTGAGGCGGGCGCCCCGGCGCCTTCCCGACCGTGACCTGCGCACGGCCATCGGCGTCGGCGTGGCGTTCGCGGTCGTGGCGCTGGCGCTGTTCCGGTTCGGCGAGGAGCTCGGCGGCATGATCGTCGCCGTCCCGGTGCTGGGCTACGCGGCGTACGAGTTCTTCGTGGCCGCCAACAAGGCCGGCCACGAGACGCTCATGCCGGTCGGGGTGGTGGCCACGCTCGGCCTGGTGATCGGCGCCTACAACTACGGCGAACAGGCGCTGCCGCTGGTCATGGTGCTGGCGATCGCCGTCTGCTTCCTCTGGTACCTGGTGCGGGCGGCGACCGACCGGCCCGTGCCGAACATCGGCGTGACGCTGCTGGGCATCGGCTGGATCGGCCTGTTCGGCTCCTTTGCCGGGCTGCTGCTCGCCGAGCCCGGGGGCAACGGCGTCGCGTTCCTGCTCGCCGCCGTCCTTCCGACGATCGCCTACGACGTGGGTGCCCTCTTCGTCGGGCGCAGCGCCGGGTCGCGCCCGCTGTCCGACGCCAGCCCCAACAAGACCATCGAGGGCCTGCTAGGGGGGATGGTGCTGGCGGCAGCCACCGGGGTCGTCTTCGCCACGCTCGCGGGCGGGGTGTTCCCGTTCGACAGCGCCGGCGAGGGGCTCAAGGTGGGCCTGCTGGTGGCGCTGGTGGCCCCCCTCGGCGACCTGTCCGAGTCGATGGTCAAGCGTGACCTGGGCGTCAAGGACATGGGCAGCATCCTGCCCGGCCACGGTGGGCTGCTCGACCGCTTCGACGCCCTGCTCTTCGTGCTGCCGGCGGTGTGGTACCTGTCCCGGGTCAGCGACTTCTTCCTGACCTGAGGGAAGACCCCACCGCGGCGGAGGGCCACTCCCTCGGCGTCGAGGTCGAGGAGATGACCGACCCCCTCGGTGGTTAATCTCCTCGACCTCCCGGCGTGGTGGTTTCCTCGTACCCTGACCGCATGGCGCTGACGACCGTCGCCGTCGCCGGGTCGACCGGGTCCATCGGGACGCAGACCATCGACGTTGTCCGGGCCGAGCCCGACCGGTTCGAGATCGTGGCGCTGGGGGCGTGGTCCTCAGCCGACGCCCTCGTCCGCCAGGCCCGGGAGCTGCGGCCCAAGCTGGTGGTGGTCGGCGACGAGCGCCACGAGCCTGCCGTGCGCGAGGAGGCGCCGCCCGGCACCGAGGTGCGGTCCGGGGAGGGCGCCCTCGCCGAGCTGGGCGCCGTGGCCGACGTCTGCGTGAACGGCGTCGTGGGGTTCGCCGGCCTGCGGTTGACGCTGGCGACGCTGGCGGCGGGTCGTCGCTTGGCGCTCGCCAACAAGGAGTCCCTGATCGCCGGGGGGCCGGTCGTGCGGGCGGCGCTGGAGAGCCCGGGCGCCGGTCACGTCGTGCCGGTGGACTCCGAGCACTGCGCCGTCCACCAGTGCCTGGCCACCAACGTGAGCGGGGACGCCGGGCGAGTGGCCCGCATCCTGCTCACCGCCAGCGGCGGACCGTTCCGGGGCCGCGACCGTGCCGAGCTGGCCACGGTGACGGTCGACGACGCCCTCGCCCACCCGACGTGGTCGATGGGGCCCAAGATCACCGTGGATTCCTCGACGCTCATGAACAAGGGCCTGGAGGTGATCGAGGCCCATGAGCTGTTCGGCGTCGACTACGACGCCATCGACGTGGTGGTCCACCCGCAGTCGATCGTGCACTCGATGGTCGAGCTGACGGACGGGTCGACGATCGCCCAGCTCGCCAACCCCGACATGCGCCTGCCGATCGGCTACGCCCTGGCCTGGCCCGACCGCCTCGGCACCCCCTTCGGGCGCCTGGACTGGGCGGCCTGCGGGCGCCTCGACTTCGAGCCGCCCGACCATGAGGCGTTCCCCTGCCTGGGCCTGGCCTACGCCGCCGGGCGCCAGGGCGAGACGGCCCCGGCGGTGCTCAACGCCGCCAACGAGGAGGCCGTCGCCGCCTTCCTGGGCGGGAGGATCCCCTGGGTGTGCATCCCCGACGTCCTCAAAGCGGTGCTGTCCGGGCATGATGGAGCCCGCGCCGATGGTGTCGAGGCCGTGATCGACGCCGACCGGCGCGGCCGGGAGGCCGCCCGGCGCGAGATCGAGAGGACCACCGCGTGACCGACACCCAGGGACCCGAGGCCCGCTCCGACAGGGAGACGCAGCCCGGTGCCCCACCGGAGCGGCCCGAGTACGAGACCGGGGGCTTGCGCCTGGCGCTGCTGATCGCCGGCGTGGCGCTGCTCGGGCTGTGGTCCGGGTGGCCGGTCGTGGTGATGATCCTCGGGATCGTGGTGATGATCTTCCTCCACGAGCTCGGCCACTACGTCACCGCCAAGTGGTCGGGCATGAAGGTCACCGAGTTCTTCATCGGCTTCGGCCCCAAGATCTGGTCGTTCTCGCGGGGCGAGACCGAGTACGGCTTCAAGGTCATACCCGCGGGCGCCTACGTCCGCATCGTGGGGATGAACAACCTCGACGAGGTCGACCCCGCCGACGAGCCCCGCACCTACCGCCAGAAGTCGTTCCCCAAGCGCCTGCTGGTGGTGAGCGCCGGCTCACTCATGCACTTCGCGCAGGCGCTCGTGCTGCTCGTGCTGCTGCTCGGCGTCGTCGGGTTCCCCGGGCGCAGCCTCGCCAACCCGCCCGACCGGGCTCCGGCGTGGGACATCGAGGAGGTGGTCGAGGGCAGCGCCGCGGACGCCGCCGGGCTGCAGGCGGACGACCGCATCGTCGCCGTCGACGGCGAGCCCGCGTCACGCTACGAGGATCTCTCGGCGGCCATCGACGGCCACGACGTCGGCGACGAGATCGAGCTGACGGTCCGGCGCGGCGGCGCGGAGCGCACGCTGAGCGCCGAGCTGCGCCCGCGCCCTGCGGATGAGGGGGGCGACGTCGGGTCGCCCTTCCTCGGCGTGGCGACGTCGAGGCACTTCTCGGACGAGCCCCTCGGGCTGGGCACGGCCATCGCCCGGGCGCCGGGCGAGATGGTGCGGTTCACCGGCCTGAGCTTCCAGGCGTTGGCCAGCTTCTTCAGCCCGGACGGGCTCAGCGACTTCGCCGACAACGTCGGCGAGGCGAACGACCGCAGGTCCTCCGGGTCAGGCGGGTCGGGGGCGTCGGCCGACGACGGCGACGGCCGCCTGATCTCGATCATCGGCGTGGTCCAGATCGGGTCGTCCGACGTGGAGAACCGGGTCGCCTTCCTGCTGGCCCTGTTCTTCCAGATCAACATGTTCATCGGCATCTTCAACATGCTGCCCCTGCTTCCCCTCGACGGCGGCCATGCCGCCATGGCCATCTACGAGCGGATCCGGTCGCGGGGCGGGCGGCGGTACCATGCGGACTTCGCCAAATTGCTGCCGCTGACCTACGCGGTGGTGATGGGGTTGGTGGTGTTGGGGGTCACCACGATGTATCTCGACATCGTCAACCCGATCGACGTGGGCGGGTAGCCGCCCGGGGAGTCACGCGCAATGGAGCTCGGACAGTCCTCTCACCCCCGCCGCAAGACCCGGCAGATCATGGTCGGCGACGTGCCGGTCGGCGGCGACGCCCCGGTCACGGTCCAGTCGATGACGATCACCAAGACGGCGGACGTCGAGGGCACCCTCCAACAGATCTACGACCTGGCCATGGCCGGCTGCGACATCGTCCGCTGCACGTGCAACGAGATCGAGGCCGCCGAGGGGCTGGCCCGCATCGTGCCCCGCTCGCCGGTGCCGATCGTGGCCGACATCCACCACAACCACCGCATGGCCCTGGCCGCCCTGGAGGCCGGTGTGCAGTGCCTGCGCCTCAACCCCGGCAACATCCGCAAGCCCGAGCACATCAAGCGGGTGGCACAGCAGGCCAAGGAGCGGAGCGTGCCCATCCGCATCGGCGTCAACGGCGGGTCGCTGCACCCCGACCTGTACAAGCGGCACGGGGGCAAGGTCACGCCCGAGGCCATGGTCGAGTCCGCCCAGATGGAGCTGGCCTACTTCGAGGAGGTCGGCTTCGACGACGTCAAGATCTCTGTCAAGGCGTCGTCGGTGCCGCTCATGATCGAGGCCTACCGCCAGCTCTCCGACGCCGTCGACCACCCGCTGCACCTCGGCGTCACCGAGGCCGGACCGCCGCCCGGCGGCCTCGTCAAGGCCACGGCCGGCATCGCCACGCTGCTCGCCGAGGGCATCGGCGACACGATCCGCTACAGCCTCACCGCCGACCCGGTCGAGGAGGCCCGGGCGGGCCGCGCCCTGCTCGAGGCGATGGGCCTGCGGGAGCGCAAGAACGTCGACCTCATCGCCTGCCCGTCGTGCGGCCGGGCCGAGATCGACGTCATCGAGGTCGCCCGCCAGGCCCAGGAGGCGTTCGGCGAGCAGGAGATTCCCCTGCAGGTGGCGGTGATGGGCTGCGTCGTGAACGGTCCCGGCGAGGCGCGGGACGCCGATCTCGGCATCGCCGCCGGCAACCGCAAGGGTCACCTGTTCGTGCGCGGGCAGAACGTGGCGGTCGTGCCGGAGGACGGGATGGTCGACGCGCTGGTGGAGTGGGCGGACTACATCCACGAGCACGGCATCGAGGCCGCCTTCGAGCGGGCCCGTTCGACCCGGGAGCAGGCCCGGCGGGAGGCCCAGCGCGACCGCGAGGCGCTCAGCGGTGCGCACGGCGACGACGTCAACCGCAGCGAGCAGCGGGTCGAGCTGATCCGCAAGCTGGGCTAGGACACGAGGGCGGACCTGCATGGCACGACACACGACAGGGGGTGGCTT
>DASQUY010000119.1:0-2248 GCA_035641055.1 Acidimicrobiales bacterium
GGTGGTGATCGTGCTGGTGGACGACGCCGAGTCGCTCGACGACTCGGCCGGGGTCCTCGAGCGCCTGTCGACCTCCGACCGGCCCGACCTGCTGTTCGTGGCGGCGGGCCGCAACGACACGATCCGCACGGGCTACTCCCACTGGACCCGGCCGTTGCGCCGCTCGAAGCTCGGCGTGCTGCTGCGCCCCGACGTCGACCTCGACGGCGACATCCTCGGCGCCTCGCTGCCCCGCCGGGCCCCGGTGGCGATGGTGGCGGGGCGGGGTTACGTGGTGAACAGCGGCGAGGCCGAGCTGGTCCAGGTGGCGCTGCCGGGCTGACCCGGCTGGCCCACCACGCCCCGCGTCGCCGTGACGACCCAGCCGGCTGTGGCTGTTACTCTCGGGAGCGGCGGGCTCTGAGCTGGGTAGTCCGACCTGGGGGTCGGCGCCGCGCAAACGCAAGGGAGCGAAACATGGCACAGGGTGTGGTCAAGTCGACGCCGGAGGCCATTCAGGCCATCGACGGCATGAAGCGCACCATCAACGAGGGCCTGGTCGGCACCATCAGCACGCTCGTGCGCCACGGTGACACCCTCAACCCCGAGAACTGGGCCGGGGCGAACGCCGACACCTTCTATACCGAGTGGCCGGAGACCAAGCGGGCGCTGCAGAACGCCATCGAGCGGCTCAACGGGATGAGCGACTCGATCATGCGGGTGAACACCAACATCCAGTCGGCGGGCGGCAACGTTCCAGTCTGACGGGGAGGGGAATCCTCCCCTTCACAGTCGATGACCAGCGTCGGCGACTACGACCTCGACGAGCAGATCGGGGCCGGCGCCTCGGGGGGCGTCTGGCGGGCCCACAGCCGGGGGCCCGTCGCCCGCGCCGTGGCCCTGAAGCGGCTGCGCGCCGGCGGCGATCGCCGTGACCTCGAGCGCATGCGGCGCGAGGCCGTCGTCCTCACCGAGCTCGACCACCCCCACGTCGTGCGGGTGCTCGAGGTGCTGCAGGACGGCGACGGCCTCGCGCTGGCCATGCAGCTCGCGCCCGGCGGGTCGCTGGCGGACCTGCTGGCCGAGCGGGGTCGGCTGGCGCCCGGCGAGGTCGTCGCCGTCGCCGCCCCTGTCGCCGACGCCCTGGCCTCCGCTCATCGGCGGGGCGTGTTGCACGGCGACGTCAAGCCCGCCAACGTGCTGTTCACGTCCGACGGCGAGCCGCTGCTCTCCGACTTCGGCGTCGCCCGGTCGCTGGGGCCGGTGACCAGCGAGCAGGTGAGCGGCACCCCCGAGTACGTCGCCCCCGAGCTCCTCGACGGCAGCCGACCCGACCCCGCCGCCGACATCTACTCGCTGGGCGTGGTCTGCTACCAGGCGCTCGTCGGCCAGCCGCCGTACACCGGGCTGCCCTTGGCCGTGCTGCGCGCCGCGGACGCCGGCTCGCACCTCCGGCTCGACAGCCTGGGCCACGTGCCCGAGCCCTTGGCGCTGGTGGTCGAGTGGGCCCTCGAGCGCGATCCGGCACAGCGCGTCGCCTCGGCGGACGAGCTCGCCCGTGTGCTGCGGGCGTCGGTGCCGGCCGACGAGATCCGCTTGCCGGACACGGCCACGCAAACTGGTCGTAGCTACGCGGCGTATGACCGCACAGCTACGACCAGAACGGATGGGGATGCAGGTGCCACCCGCACGTTCGGGCCCCGGCCGCCACGGCCCGAGCCGCCGCCCGCTCGCCGGCGGCGCAGCCGGCGCATGCCGGTCCTCGCCGCCGCCGGCCTCGGGGCCGCCGGGCTCGTCTACCTGGTGGGCGGGCCCCTGTCGTCGGGGGACGACGACGGTGAGGGCCCGGCGAGCGGTGCCGACGCCTGTCCCGACGTGGAGGCGCCTGGCGCCGGGGCCGATGCGCTGGTGGTGGAGGGCGACCCCGAGGGTGACGGCTGTGCCGCCACCGGCATCTACGGGCCGGAGACCGTCGACGGGGCCGAGCGCATGGTCCTGAGCATCGACATCGACGGTGCCCGCCAACGGATCGCGCTCGGCGAGCCCGGCGATCAGGTCGTGCTGGGTGACTGGAACTGCGACGGCGCCGACACGCCCGGCCTCTACCGGGCCGCCGCCGGCGAGGTGCAGTACTTCGACGCCTGGCCCCAGGTCGAGCAGCGCCGCTACGGGCCCGATGCGACCGAGCCGGTCGCGGCGGGTGGCACGGCCTCGCTCGCCGAGGGCCGCGACGGAGGGTGCGACCGCATCCAGGTGGCATCATCTAGGG
>DASQUY010000120.1:0-2038 GCA_035641055.1 Acidimicrobiales bacterium
GCCGACGACCGCCCGGCCGACGACGGCGATCGGGGCGAGGCGGACCGGGCCGAGGACGGGGCCGGCCCCGCTGCCGACGGCAACCACCCCGCCGGTGACGACCCGGCGAGCGACGGCCCCGTCGGCGACCGCCCCGCCGGCGACCGGCCGCTGCGGCCAGTGCCCGACGTGGACGCCTCGGGCCGCAAACCGGGCGCCATCCTGGCGCTCGCCGGACCCCCCGGTGTCGGCAAGACCTCGCTCGGGGCCTCGGTGGCCCGGGCGCTGGGACGCCGGTTCACCCGCGTCGCCCTCGGCGGCATCCGCGACGAGGCCGAGATCCGGGGCCATCGCCGTACCTACGTCGGGGCCCAGGCCGGCCGCATCGTTCGGGCCCTGCAGGAGGCCGGCACGATGAACCCGGTCATCCTGCTCGACGAGGTCGACAAGGTCGGGGCCGACTGGCGGGGCGATCCCTCGTCCGCCCTGCTGGAGGTGCTCGACCCGGCGCAGAACCACACGTTCCGCGATCACTACCTCGAGGTCGACCTCGACCTGTCCGACGTGCTGTTCCTCGCTACCGCCAACATGCTCGAGCAGATCCCCCCGCCGCTGCTCGACCGCCTGGAGGTCATGCGGCTCGACGGCTACACCGAGCTCGAGAAGATCGCCATCGCCCGCGACCACCTGCTGCCCCGCCAGCGCACCCGTAACGGTCTACGTGAGGGTGAGGTCGAGGTGACCGATCGGGCCCTCGGCGAGATCGTCGACGGCTACACCCGCGAGGCCGGGGTGCGGAACCTGGAGCGCGAGCTCGGCAAGGTGCTGCGCAAGGTGGCCACCGCCGTCGCCACGGGCACCGAGACCCCGATCGTGGTCGACATCGACGACGTGCCCACCCACCTGGGCCGGCGCCGGTTCTTCGACGAGGCCGCCGACCGCACGGTGGTCCCGGGCGTGGCCACCGGCCTGGCCGTGACGGGCGTGGGCGGCGACGTCCTGTTCGTCGAGGCGACCTCGATGCCCGGTGCCTCCGAGGGCGAGCTCACCGTCACCGGCCAGCTCGGCGACGTCATGAAGGAGTCGGCACAGATCGCCCTGTCCCACGTCCGGTCCAAGGCCGACGAGATGGGCGTCGACCCGGCGGGACTCCAGGGACGGCGGTTCCACGTCCACTTCCCTGCCGGCGCCATCCCCAAGGACGGCCCGTCGGCGGGCGTCACCATGACCACCGCCCTGGTGAGCCTGCTCACCGGCCGGCTCGTGCGCCCCACCGTGGCGATGACCGGCGAGGTGACGCTGTCGGGCCGGGTGCTGCCCATCGGCGGCGTGAAGCAGAAGGTGCTCGCCGCCCACCGGGCGGGGCTGCGCGAGGTGATCCTGCCCCTGCGCAACGAGCCCGACCTCGACGACGTCCCCGAGGCGGTGCGCCAGGAGATGACGTTCCACCCCGTGGCCGACGTCGCCCGGGTGCTCGACCTGGCGCTCGAGCCGGCGGAGGCCGCCGCCGACCCAGAGCCCGAGCCCGTCGCCGCCTGACCCCCTCGGCACCCGAACTTGCGGTGGTTAAGGACGCTATGACGCCCCTAACCACCGCAAGTTCGCACGGGGTTGCTCAGGCGAGCGCCGCCCGGACGTCCTCGATCGGGCCCTGGTAGGCGGCGTAGGTGCGGTGGGGGCGGTAGCCCATGTCGACGTTGATGGCGAGCATGTAGGGGTTGGACTCGGCGTTCCACGTCTGCAGCACCTCGAGCGCCGGCTGGTGATCGAGGGCACGGCGCAGGTTGGCGGCCTTGAGCCAGCGCCCGAGGCGGTGACCGCGGTGCTTGGCCACCACGCCGGTGTCGCCCTGCCAACCCAGCGCCGGGCGCAGTCGTGAGGCCTCGATCTGCGTGGCCCCGGCAGCGGATCCGTCGGGCGCCAGGGCGAGCGTGGTGACGGGGTCGTAGCCCATCCGGTCCGAGAACTCCTCCCGCTGGCGCACCTGGGTGGCCGTTCGCGTCTGCGGCCGCCAGTCCAGGTCGTCGATCGGCGCGTCCACCATGGCGTCGAGCGCCCG
>DASQUY010000121.1:0-2270 GCA_035641055.1 Acidimicrobiales bacterium
AGGGCAGGCGCACCGCCGGGAAGAACCGCTCGGACAACCTCGACGCGGGCGAGCTCGCTCGTGACCTTGTCGTCGGCCCGATGTTGTCGGAGGTAGCGCCTGAGCGCGCTCGACTCGGGCTCGGTCTGGACCAGCTTCACAATCGCGGAGGAGTCGAGGTAGAGCCTCACCGCTCCCCGGCCCGCATGGTGGCCAGCCGGGCCGAGGCGTCGACGCCGTAGTCGGCGGGTGCCTCGTCGACGATGTCGCCCTCGAGCTCCGGCGGCGTGACGACGCCGCGCGCCAGCAGGCGCTGCCACGGGTCGGCGTCGATCGGGATGAGGTGGGCCACGGGCCGGCCGCGATCGGTCACCTCCAGGGTCTCGCCGTTAGCCACGCGGGCGAGGTAACGCCTCGCATGCTGCCGCAGCTCGCGGACGCCGATCGAGTCCATGTGCTACAGGGTAGCACATAAGCGGAGTGGCGCCGGGATCGGGCAGGATGAGCGCATGGCGCCGGCGTCCGCGCCCGCCCGACGGCTGTGGCAGGTCGGGGAGCCGTACCACGCGCTGACCTACTTCGCCCCCGAGGCGCACCGGGCCTACGAGGACGCGGGCCTGCGCGGGTTCTGGCGGGGCTACTTCGCCGGGCGGGCGGCGCCGCTGGGAGCGGTCGGAGCTGGCGTCGTCACGGCGACCTTCTAGGAAGCATCAGCAACACGCCCGCCTTGTCTCGGCGTTCGTCTGCGTATCTCCCGCTCTTGGCGCCTCCGGCGCCGGGCCGCTCGGGCCACGGGTGCGCCTGGCGGCGCACCCTCTGGGCTTCCACCCCGCCTTCGTGGCCCGGGCCCTGCCGTCGATCTGGTCGATGATCAGCCCGGCGGACGCCCTCGTGGCCCGGCTGCGCGGCGTCGACGAGGCGGTTCGGCGAGCCTTCGTTGACACCGGCGGCCGCGACGCGGCGGCTTTCCGGGGGCGGCGGCACTGTTGCGGCGGGCCGCCGACGGGTGTGACGGCGCCGGGCGGCCGCTGTTCGCCGCCAACCGGGATCTCGACTGGCCCGACGAGCCGCACCTGGCGCTGTGGCACGCGGTCACCCTGCTGCGGGAGCACCGGGGCGACGGCCACGTCGCCGCCCTGACCATGGCGGGGCTCGACCCCTGCGAGGCGCACGTCACCCAGGTCGCCGCCAGCGGTGCCAGCCCGGACACCATCCGGCCCTACCGTGGCTGGAGCGACGAAGACTGGGGTGCCGCCGTCGAGCGACTGCGCACCCGGGGCTGGCTCGACGCCGACGGCCGGCTGACCCCCGAGGGCGCCGCTGGCCGAGACCGGGTCGAGGACGACACCGACCGGTTGGCCGGAGAGCTGACCGACCGGCTCGGCGCCGAGGCGACCGAGCGGCTGATGGCGCTGCTCACGCCCTCGCCGGCCGGCTGGCCGAGACCGGCGAGATCCCCTACCCCAACCCGATCGGTGTGCCGCGGCCGTCGGCCTGAACCGCAGTCACCGCCTCTTCCGGTACGCCGTCGACGTAGGTGACCCGGTTGGTGCGGATGGCCGGGACCGTGTCGCCGGGAACCACGAGGCCCACCAGGTTGAGCGGATCGGTGGCGTTGACCGTCACTCGCTCGCCGCTGGTCGGGAGCTTGCGCACGTGGGCGAGCTGCTCGGCGGCCTCGGGCAGGGCGTACTGCTCGCCGGAGAACCCGGACACGAAGCGCCCGCCCCGCACGAGCCCCCGGTCCTCCAGCCGCCGCAGCGCCCACTGGAGGTCGCGCCACGGCAGCCGCAGGGAGTCACGCAGTGCGAGGTCGCGAAACACGATCCCCCAGCGGTTGAGCAGCAGCTCGGCCACGGTCTCGGCCAACTCGTCGCGGTCGAGGTCGCCGTCGGTGCCGCTGCCGCTCGCGCCGTTGCCGCCGGCGCCGTTGCCGCCGGCTCCGCCCGCGGGGGGCACGAGCGACCAGCGCCCGGCCGACCCCGGCGTCGACCGTTCGACCCGGCCCAGCCGCGAAAACCGCGACCGGCGCCCGGCATAGCCGCTGCCCCGTCCGCCGGCGCCCGGCCGGGCCCCGGGCCGGGGGCCGGGGCGCGGAGCCGGGGGGCGGCCGGCGACGCGGGCACGGATGGCCCCGAAGCCGTCGCACATGATGAGGCCCCGGGCGACGCCGTCCCACAGCCCGCGCTCGATGTCCTCGGGAAGGCGGCGGGTGGCCACGGCGAGGTCGGCGGCGAAGCACGCACCCCGCTCGCGCAGGACCTCGACGATCTCGGCGGTGGCACCGACCG
>DASQUY010000122.1:0-2999 GCA_035641055.1 Acidimicrobiales bacterium
CTCGGTGGTAGCCAGCCTGGCCGTGTCACGTCCGTCGGGTGAGCTCGGCGACGGCGGCCGCGGACATGGCCTCCAGCGGCGCGTCCTTGCCCGTCCAGCGCCGGAAGGCGTGGGCGGCCTGATGGATGAGCATGCCCAGCCCATTGACCGCCACCGCACCCCGCCCACGGGCGGCCGCCAGCAGCGGCGTCGTCGCCGGGTGGTAGATGAGGTCGACGACCACCTGGCCGGGGCGGAGAGCGTGGGGCTCGAGGGGCAGCGGCTCGGGCGTGCCGTCGGCGCGGGTGACCACGCCCATCCCGAGGGGCGTGGCGTTGACCACCAGGTCGGCCGCGCCGATGTCCCCGGGCGCCCCCACCCGACCCCGCTCGCCGGCCAGAGCGGCGGCGCGGGCGGCGGGAGCCGGCGAGCGGTTGGCGATCGCGATGTCGGCGGCGCCGGCCTCGCCGAGCGCCAAGGCGACGGCCCGTCCCGCCCCGCCGGCGCCGACCACGACGCAGCGCAACCCGGCGACGTCGATGCCCTCGTCCCTCTTCAGGGCGTCGACGAATCCCGCCCCGTCCGTGTTGTCACCGACCAGGCGATCGCCCCGCCACCAGACGCAGTTGACGGCACCGAGGGCGTCCGCCACCGGCGTGCACTCGTCGACCGCGTCGTGGACCGAGGCCTTGTGGGGCATGGTCACGGACAAGCCTCCGATCCCCAGGGCGCGGACCGCGGCGATGGCCTCCGGAGCCCGGCCCTCGGGCACCTCGAACGCCACGCAGATCCAGTCGGCGCCCACGGCCCGGAAGGCGGCGTTGAGGATCGCCGGCGACAGCGAGTGCCGCACCGGCGACCCGATCACCCCCGTCACCCGGGTCGACCCCGAGATCACTCGGGGCCTCCTCGCCACCCCTCGCAGTCACCCGCAGCCGAGGTCGGCCTCTCGGCAGCGGTTCCGGGCGTCCAGGAACTCGTCGTAGTCCGCGGTGAAGACGTGGGAGCCGTCGTCGGCGTCGGCATCGAGCACGTAGTAGAGCCAATCGCCGTCCGCCGGCGCCAAAGCGGCCTCGATGCTCGCCCGGCCCGGTGAGGCGATCGGCGTGGGCGGCAGCCCCGGCCGGTTGCGGGTGTTGTAGGGGGAGTCCGACTCCAGATCCTCCTGGGTCGGCGTGCACCCGGGCTCGCCCCTGGGGTAGCAGCTCGTGGCGTCGATCTGCAGGGCCATGGGCTCGGCGAGTCGGTTGTAGATCACGCGGGCGATCTGCGGTCGGTCCTCGTCGACCCGTCCCTCCTCCTCGATGAGCGATGCCACGATCAGCACCTCGTAGGGCGACAGGCCCAGCGCCTCGCTGCGGGCCTGGATGTCGAGATCGGCCAGCGTGTTGTCGAGCTCGGCCACCATGCGCTGGACCACGTCGGCCTCGGTGTCGTCCTGCCCCACCTGGTAGCTCTCGGGGAAGAGGGTGCCCTCGAGCAACTGTTGGCCTTCGGGCAGGTACGCCGAGCGGGACTCCGGGGCCTGCAGCACCTCCCTCAAGCGCTCGGCGGTGAAGCGCTCCACGCCGTTCTCCGGATCGGCGAGGCGGGCCACGGTCTGGTCGACGGTGAGGCCCTCGGGCACCGTGACGAGGACGGCATTGGGCGGAAGTGCGCCCTCCTCGAGGGCGTCGATCGCCTCGTCGAACGACGAGTTGAGCTGCATCTCGTAGCTGCCGGCCTGGAACTCACCCGGATCGCGCACCCGGATGTACCAGTCCCAGACGGTGGCGTTCCTGATCACGCCCGCATCGGCGAGCTGATGGCCGACGTCGCTGGTCGAGGACCCCTCCGGGATCTCCACGACCACCGTGTCGCCGGGCTCACCCGCGGGGTCGATCTGGCGCTGGACCCACGACCACCCCAACCAGCCGGCGATGCCCGCACCCACGACCAGCAGGCCGAACGCGAGGAGCACCGCCCGGCAGCCGCGCCGCCGGGACAGATCCTCCTGGGGGGCCGCGGCATAGGCCTCGTAGTCCTCCTCGTAGTACTCGTCGTACGTCTCCGCCGCGTAGGACTCGTCGTCGTAGGTCTCCGGCTCGTAGGGGGCGGTCGGGTGGGCGGCGGTGGGCGGCGACGCCGCGGACCGGCGCTCGGCGGCCTCCCGTCCCCAGAACTCTGCGTACGCGTCGCTCTCGTCGTCGCCGCGACGGCGGAGGCGCCGCCGGGAGGCGGGCGGGGCTGGCTCGTATGGATCCGACAAGGGCATGCGACGAGGCAAAGGCGGGGCGGCCGGCGGATGGGTCACCCACGTGGCTGGCAGGCATCCAGCCACGACTGGAGGATCACCGTAGCAGCGACCTGATCGACGACCCGGCGACCCTTGTGTGTCTTGACGCCGGCGGCCCGCAGCCGTCGTGCGGCCTCGACGGTCGAGAGCCGCTCGTCCCAGGCCACGACCTCGACGGGCAGGCGGGACCTCAGCTCCTCGATCTCCGCGAGCGCGTCCCGTGCTGCCGGCCCGATCCCTCCGTCGAGCGACCGGGGCAGGCCGACGACCACGATCGCGGCGCCGGTCTCGTCGACCAGTGCCGCGATCCGGCCATGGTCCCCCGCCCGGTCGCCCGCCCGGGTGATCACCTCGTACGGGGTGGCGACCGTCCCGGCGCTGTCGGACAGCGCCACGCCGATGCGCCGCGATCCGAGGTCGAGCCCGAGGGCACGCACGGGTCAGCCCGCTGCCACGACAGTGCGACTGAATCGGGCCCTCTGTGGCCAGATCTGCCGCACTTTCGGGGGCATTCCGGTCGCTACACCCCGGCGGCGCTGCGGGCCTGGTCGAGCGCCTCGTCCAGGCGGGACGGGTCGCGGCCCCCGGCGATGGCCAGCTCGGGATTCTTCCCGCCCCCGCCCTGCACCGTGCGGGCGGCCTCAGCGATCAGCTCGCCGGCGTCGAGACCGCTGTCCTTGGTCACGGCGGCCACCAGCGCGGCGCCGCCGGTCTCGGGCTCGCCGCCGATGACCACGGCGCGCAC
>DASQUY010000123.1:0-6684 GCA_035641055.1 Acidimicrobiales bacterium
GTGTACGACCCGGCGATGGAAGCTGAACTCCTCGATGGGCGAGGTTGCGCAGGCCTCCGCGAACCCCGCCAGCGACTCGGCGAGCCCGGGACCGTCGCCGTCGAGGCGGGCGAAGACCAGTCCGCGCCAGGTGTCCACGGCCACGGGGTGAAGCGACAGTGCGGTCGGGTCGGGAGTGGGATCGCCGAAGTCACGGGCCGAGATGAGGCCGCCGTCCAGGTCATACGCCCAGCCGTGGTAGCGGCACACCAGGCTGCGGCAGGAGCCCTCGCCATCCCACACCAGCGGCCCGGCGCGGTGGCGGCACACGTTGTGGAACGCCCGCAGCTCCCCCTCGAGGCCGACCAGCACGATCACCGGCCACCCGGCCACGTCGACGGCCACGTAGTCGCCCGGCGCCTGCAGTTGCCCGGACCGGGCGACGAGCTGCCACTCACGACCGAAGACGGCGTGCCGCTCCCGCTCGAGGACCGCGGGGTCGTGGTACCAGGCGGGGGGCAGGGCGGTTGCCGTCGGGGCCACCTCGGCCTGCCGAGTGGTCACAGCCGCCCGCTCTCGATGATGCGCTTGAGGAAGGCGCGGGTGCGGGGATGGTCGGGGTCGGTGAACATCTTCTCGGGGGGACCCTGCTCGAGGATGGCCCCGGCGTCGAGGAAGCACACCCTGTCGCCCACCTCGCGGGCGAAGGACATCTCGTGGGTGGCGAGCAGCATCGTCATGCCCTCGACCGCCAGCTCCCGGATCATCCCCAGCACCTCGGCTACCAGCTCGGGGTCGAGGGCGCTGGTGACCTCGTCGAGCAGCATCAGCTTGGGCTGCATGGCGAGCGCCCGCACGATCGCGACCCGCTGCTGCTGGCCGCCGGAGAGGCGGTCGGGGTACTCGTCCGCCTTGTCGTCGAGGCCGATGCGGGCGAGCAGGGTGTGGGCCCGTTCCTCGGCCTCGGCGCGCGACAGGCCCAGCACCTTGCGGGGTGCGAGCGTGATGTTGCGCAGCACGGTCATGTGGGGAAACAGGTTGAAGCTCTGGAACACGATCCCCAGCGAGCGGCGCAGCAGGTTCACGTCGGTGTCCGGGTCGGACACCTCGACTCCGTCGAGGTAGATGGCCCCGGCCTCGATGCTCTCCAGGGCGTTGATGCAGCGCAGCAGCGTGGACTTGCCCGAGCCCGACGCGCCGATCAGGCACACGACCTGATGCTCCTCGACGGCCAGGTCGATGCCGGTGAGCACCTCGGTCTCGCCGTAGCGCTTGTGCACGTCCACGAGCTCGAGGAAATGGGTGGATCGCCTCGGCGGGCGTTCCTCGACGTGGACCCCGGCGGCTTCGATGATCGGGCGCTTCTCCCGCGTGTTCATGCGCTGGCCCGCATCCGCTCCTGGTCACGCTTGAGCAGGTAGTCGGTGAACCGGGTCATCGGGATCGTGAGCACCACGAACAGCAGCGCCAAGCCGGTGACGGAGCTGAGGTTGAAGTGGGTGCCGGAGTATATCTGGGCGCGGCGGAAGCCTTCGAGCACGCCCACGACGCCAACGAACGCCGTGTCCTTCTGCAGCGCGATGAAGTCGTTCAGCAGCGGGGGGATCACCCGGCGCACGGCCTGGGGCAGGACGACAAAGCGCATCGTGGAGGAGTGCGACAGGCCGAGCGAGCGGGCGGCCGATGTCTGGCTGCGGTGCACGCTGTCGATGCCAGCCCGGTAGACCTCGGCCACGTAGGCGCCGTAGGTGACGGTGAGGGCCAAGGCGGCGAGCTGGAACAGGCTCCAGTCCGATACCCAGGGCACGCCCGCGATCGGGATGCCGAAGACCACCAGGTACACGACCAGCAGGGCGGGTATGCCGCGGAACAGATCGATGTAGGCGATCGCCACCCAGCGTACGGGCTGGAGGACGCGGGTGGACGCGCCCCGGGCCAGCGCCAACACCATGGCCCACACCAGCACGAAGATCTCGGAGACCACCATCAGCGTGAGGTTGATCCGGAAGCCACGCCACACCGCAGGGAAGCTGCCACTCAGGTGCTCCCAACTGAGGTAGGTGTCGAAGAACTGTCGCACCGCTGTCTCCTTCTTGCGCGTGTCGCGAGGCCAGCCGGCGGCTGGCCTCGCCCGTGGTTTCGCTTTTCAGGACAACAAGCGGTGACGGCTTCTCACATCTCGATCACGGGGACCTCGACCGCTTCGGGGAAGTACTCCTCCAGCAGGCCGTCTATCGTGCCGTCCTCCTGCAGCTCGGTCATGACCTCGTCGAAGACGGCGGTGTTGGGCGAGTCCTTGCCGAGGACCGCCCCGTACTGCTCGCCGGTCTCGAACTGGCCGATCACCTGGGCGTCGCCCACCTGGCCCTCCTCCACGGCCCCCAGCACGATGGGCACGTCGAGCATCACGGCGTCGATCTGGCCGGCGTTGAGCGCGGTGAAGGCGTCGACCGTGGTGTTGTAGGCCTGCAGCTCGCTGTCGGGCTGGACCTCCTGCTCCACGAAGATGGCGCCCGTGGTGTTGGCCTGGGCGCCCCACTGGATGGCCTGGGCATCCTCGGCGGACTCGACCGTGACGTCAGGAGCCGCCAGGACGCCCTGGTTGGCGTCGAAGTACGGCTCGGTGAAGTCGACCACCTCGGCGCGCTCGTCGGTGATCGTCACCTGGCTGAAGTTGATGTCGCACGGACACTCCTGGCCGGCGACCAGCCCCGTGAAGGGCATCTCCACGTACTCGACCTCGTCGATGCCGAGCCGCTCGGCGATGGCGTTGGCCAGGTCGACCTCGAAGCCGCCCGTGATCGAGTCGTAGTCCTCTCCCTCCCAGAACGGCGGGGCGGGCAGCTCGGTGCCCACCGTGAGGACGCCCTCGGTCATGAGATCAAGCTCGGCCCCGGCGGCTTCGGTGGTCTCGGTGGTGTCCTCGGGCTCCTCGGGCTCGCCGGCCTCGTCGTCGTCATCGTCGCCGCAAGCGGCGGCGACGATCGCCAGTCCGAGGAAGAGAGCCAGAAGTCGCAACCACCGGCTGTGCTGTCGCATCTCGGTTCCCCCTGTCCACAGTGAACACACGGGAGGCAAGTCCCCCCACCAGCCAGAGGTCTACCACTCGCGGGGGGCCTCGGGGTCGCGATCTGACCCCCGTCGACGTTAAGGATTGGTCACAATGACGCCCCGGGCCGCCGACCGCTGGACGAGGATCAGGCCACGCCGACGGCGGCGAGGACCTCGTCGAGGGTGCCCACCACGCCGGTGACGAAGGGGCCGAACTCGGCGTAGCGGGCCGACGCCGGGTCGAAGCGCATCGTGTAGACGCACTCCTTGAGGTCGTCGGGGTGCACGGCGAACAGCGTGACGCCCCACTCGTAGTCGTCGACGCCCGTGGAGCCGGTGACGAGCTGGAGGACGCGGCCGGCGAACGTGCGGCCGACGCCCCCGTGCCCGAGCATCAGGCGTTCGCGCTCCTCGTAGGGCAGCTCGTACCAGTTTTGGTTCGCCTCCCGGCGCTTCGACATCGGGTAGAAGCAGAAGGCGGGCTTTCCCTCGGGCGGGAGCTGCGGGTAGAGGCGGGCCTGCTTGCGCTCCTCGGGCATGCCCGCGGCGTACTCCGACACCTCGGTCAGCGAGACGTAGCTGTCGACCACGGCCAGCCCGGCCTCGCGCACCTCGGTCTGGAACCGGCGCAGCCGCCAGAGGTCGGGGCCGAGGGCCATCAGGCAGAGGTCCGCCTTGTGGCCCACGACCGCCACGGGCACGACCTGGTGACCGTCGGCCTCCAGCCCCTTGACGGCGGCGGTCACGGCGCCGGCGTCGACTCGCGGGGTCACCGCGCAGAACAGGTGCAGGACGTTCCATCCGGTGGTGGGTGACAGCGGCTCGGTCACGCGACCGAGGCTACCGGCGGTAGAAGGCTCAGATGGGCTCGACGGTGACGACGGCGTTGTAGTCGGGGACCTTGGAGGCCGGCTCGCGGTGGTCGGCGCCGCCGGCGATCAGCACGTTGCCCTCGGGCCAGTGCACCTGCAGCGTGCGGGCCGCCAGCCGGGCCGGTGTCACCGTCCCCTCGAACGCGCCGGTCGCCGAGCGCAGCCGCACCCGGTCGCCGGCGGCCAGGCCCAGGGCCCCGGCGTCGGCGGCGTCCATCAGCACGGCATCGCGCCCGGCGCCGGTCAGGGGATCGACCGCACCCTGCACCATCGAGTTGAACTGTTTGCCCCGCCGCGTCGACAGCAGGAACGCCCCGTCGGGCAGCTCGGGCTCGGCCGGCACCAGCGGCGTGAACCGCCCACGCCCCGACCGGGTCGGGAAAGCGCCGCCGGCCGCCAGGTGGCGACCGCCCCACTGCACGGCGTCGCCCACCTCGGCCAGCGCCTCGACGCCGGCGTAGGCCGGCACCACCCCGGCGATCTCCCGGCGCAGGTCGGCGTTGGTGGGCCACGAGAAGGCCGCCCGCAGGTCCGGCCGCACCCGGTTGACGACCTCGGCGAAGAGCCGCCACTCGCTGCGGGCCTCCCCCACCTGCCGCGGGATCTCGGGGCTGAAGACGATGCGGCGCTCGGTGGTGGTCTCGGTGCCGCCGCCCTCCTGCTCGTAGCGGGTGGCCACCGGCAGCAGCACCACGTCGTCGCCGTCGACCAGCATCTGCCGGGTCACGACCACGTCCTGGTGGACCCGCAGCGGCACCCGCTCGAGCGCCGCCCCGACCGCCGCCGGGTCGGGCAACACGTCGAGGAAGTTCCCGCCCGACATCCACAGCACGTCGAGCTCGCCCCGGCCGGCGGCCTCGACCATCTCGGGCGCCGCCAGGCCCGGCCGGTCCGGCACGGCGAAGCCCCAGGACTCGGACAGCGCCGCGGCGTGCTCGGGATCCACCGGCGCCCCGCCCGGTAGCGCCGTGGCGTAGGCCCCCATCTCGGCGCCGCCCTGCACCCCGGAGTGACCGCGGATCGGCATGAGGCCCACGCCGTCGCGCCCCACGCTGCCCTGGGCGAGCGCCAGGTTGACGATGCCCCGCACGCTGTCGGCCGCCTCGAGGTGCTGGGTGATGCCCATGGACCACACGTAGATCGCCCCGCCGGCCTTCGCCAGCTCGTCGACGAACGCCTCCACGGTCGCCCAGTCGACGCCGGCGAGTCCCAACAGATGGTCGAGGTCCTGGCTCGCCAGGGCCGCCTCCACCTCGTCGAAGCCCTCGGTGTGAGCGTCGACGAACGCCCGGTCGAGGGCGCCCCGGGCGACGAGCCGCGCCAGCACGGCGTTGGCCAGCGCCACGTCGCCGCCGGGCCGCACGGGCACGTGCAGGTCGCACATCTTCGTGCCGAACAGGGCCGACTCGACATTCGACGGCACCCAGTACCGCTCGAGCCCCGGCTCGAGGTACGGGTTGACGACCACGACCCGGCATCCCTGCCTGCGGGCCAGGTAGAGGTACTTCATGAACACGGGCTGGTTGTTGGCCGGGTTCGAGCCCCACAGCACCACCAGCGGCGCCTCGATCACGTCCTGGAGGGAGCAGGTCGTGGCGGCCACGCCGACCGTCTGCTTGAGGCCGACCGTCGAGGGGGCGTGGCACACCCGCGCCGCCGAGTCGACGTTGGCGATCCCCAGCGCCCGGGCGGCCTTGGCGGCGGCGTAGTAGGTCTCGTTGGTGATCCCCCGGCTGGTCAGGTAGAGCGCGGCCCGCTCGGGCGGCGTCGCCCGCAGCGCCGAGGTCAGCACCGCCAGCGCCTCGTCCCACGACACCCGCCGGAACCCGGCCTCCCCGCGGCGCCGGCGCATCGGGTGGGCCAGGCGCCCCAGCGCCCGGAGCTGGTCCCCGCGGCGCGGCCGCAGCGGCCCCACCTCGGACAGGACCAGCGGGTCGATGGCGTCGGCGGTGTTGAGCTCCAGCAGGTTGAGGCGGGTGGTGCACAGGTGGACGCCGTCGATGGTCCAGTCGTGGAGCCCGGCGACGCCCAGGGAGCAGCCGTCGCACGCCCCCCGGGTCAGCACCCGGTAGGCGTAGAGGGGATGGGCGCGGTTGGCCCAGGCAGTGCGGGCCATGTCCCGGTAGTGGTTGGGCTTCTGCTCGCCGGCGCCGTTCGGCCGCCAGCCGGCCCACAGCCTGGGGTTCCACCCCGTGAACTGCTCGCGCAGCCCCATCCCTCAGCCCCCTCCCCTCCTCGAACTTGCGGTGGATAGGGACGCTATGGCGCCCTCATCCACCGCACGTTCGGGATCGGTCGGGGCGTAGACGTTGAGGCGGCCGCCGCGTGCGAACCCGCACAGCGTCATCCCGGCCAGCCGGGCGGCGTCGACGGCCAGGGACGAGGGGGCGCTGACCGCCACGACGGTGGCGAACCCGGCGGCCCACGCCTTCTGCACGATCTCGAAGCTCGCCCGCCCGCTCACGTACAGGCCCAACCCGGTGGCGGGGAGCCGGTCGTCGAGCAGCAGCCGACCCACGACCTTGTCGACGGCGTTGTGGCGGCCGACGTCCTCGCGGCCGAGGACGGGAGCGCCGTCCCTGTCGAACGCCACCGCGGCGTGCACCGCCCCGGTGGCGTCGAACAGCTCCTGCGTGGACGCCACGGCGTCGGGCACGCGGGCCAGGACGTCGAGGGGGATCGGCGGCGACGGCGGCAGCGGATGCAGGCGCTCGCGCAGCTCGTCGATGGCGGTGGTGCCGCAGATTCCGCAGGCGGACGTGATGGGGGTCAGTCGGGGGCG
>DASQUY010000124.1:0-3196 GCA_035641055.1 Acidimicrobiales bacterium
AAAGCCTCCTGCCTCCAACCGGTCTAATGCGCTCGAACGGCTACTAGACGTCCCGTCGTTCGCAGCTGAAGATGTGTGTGCAGCCGAGCAACGACTGTCGGTCAGACCGTTGCCGTGTGTCGCCGGCTCACCAGAAGCCGCGCCGGCGTATCCATCCGTTTGAAGGAGGTCGGAAGGGGCGGCCCTTGGGCGCATCGCTTGCACCGTGAACGGGGTCGGACGCGAGGCCGGGTCGAGCCTCGCTTGCTCATCAACTACTTCCTGCGGGAGAGCCTCGGGCTCCCAACATCGTCAAGGCCATCCAGAGCGCGGCGGGGCCCATGCGCGGTTCGGCCGGTGCTTGAGGAGGGTGAACCATGGCGCAAGGACCGCTTCCAGGCAAGGCCGCGGCTGAGGAGAGCGCCGTCGGCACGCTGACCGAGACCTCCGTCGAGATGGGCCGATACATCGGCTCGCGGATGCTCCGCAAGGAGGACGACCTCCTCGTCACCGGGCATGGCCACTTCCTCGACGACCTCGTCCTGCCCGGCATGGTCTGGATGGCCGTGGTGCGCAGTCCCATGGCGCACGCCCGCATCACCCGGGTCGACACCTCGCCCGCCCTGCAGCTGCCCGGCGTGGTCGCCGCCTACAGCGGCGCCGACCTGGCCTCGGACTGGGCCGCCGGGCTGCCCTGCGCTTGGCCGATCGCCCCCGAGACCAGGATCCCGACCCACTGGCCGGTCGCCCGGGACAAGGTCCGCATGGCCGGTGACCCGGTCGCCGTGGTGGTCGCCGACACCCGCGAGCACGCGGTCGACGCCGCCGAGGCGGTCGACCTTGACCTCGAGGAGCTCCCGGTCGTGACCTCCATCGAGGAGGCGCTCGCCGAAGGCGCCCCGGTCATCCACGAGGAGTTCGGCGACAACATCTGCTTCAAGGACCTGAAGATCGTTGCCGGCGACGTCGACAAGGTATTCGCCGAGGCGCCGGTGACCGTGAAGGAGCGCTACTACCACCCGCGGCTGATCCCCAACGCCATGGAGCCGCGCGGGGTGCTCGCCCAGCCGATGCCCGTCACGGGCGAGATGACGCTGTGGTCATCGACCCAGATCCCGCACATCCTGCGCACCCTGCTCGCGCTCACGCTCGGCATCCCCGAGTCAAAGTTCCGCGTCATCGCCCCCGACGTCGGGGGGGCCTTCGGCTCCAAGCTCGACGTCTACGCCGAGGAGGCGATCTGCCTGGCCGTCGCGCGCAAGCTCGGCGTGCCGGTCAAGTGGGTCGAGGAGCGCTCCGAGGGCTATGTGGCCACCATCCACGGCCGCGACGTCATCCAGGACATGGAGGTCGCCGCCACCGAGGAGGGCAGGCTACTCGGCGTACGGGCCAAGGTGCTCTGCGACATGGGGGCCTACTGCCAGCTGGTCGCTCCGGGGATCCAGGTCCTCGGCGCGACCCTGTTCAGCGGCGTCTACAAGGCCGAGGCGGGCTCCTTCGAATGCACGGCGGTGTTCACCAACCGCACGCCGACCGACGCCTACCGGGGCGCGGGCCGGCCCGAGGCGACCTACGCGATCGAGCGGATCATGGACGCGCTCGCCCGCCGGGTCGGCAAGGACCCAGCCGAGCTGCGGCGGATGAACTTCATGGCGCCATTCTCGGAACCGACCGCCAACGTCTTCGGCGCGATGTACGACTCGGGCAACTACCAGGCCGGGCTCGACAAGGCGCTCGAGCTCGCCGACTACGCGGGCCTGCGCCGCGAGCAGGCCGAGCGACGCCAGCGGAACGACGTGAAGCAGCTCGGCATCGGCCTGTCCACCTACATCGAGGCCTGCGGCAGCGCCCCGTCGCGGGGCTTCGCCGCGGTGAACTTCGGGGCCGGCGGGTGGGAGGCGGCCACCATCCGCTGCCTGCCGACCGGCAAGGTGGTCCTGGTCACGGGCACCTCCCCGCACGGCCAGGGCCACGAGACCACCTGGTCGCAGATCCTGGCCGACGCGCTCGGGGTCAAGTTCGAGGACGTCGAGGTCCTGCACGGCGACACCGCGATCTCGGCCCAGGGCCTGGACACCTACGGCAGTCGCAGCCTGGCCGCCGGCGGCGTGGCCGTGCAGAAGGCAGCCGAGAAGATCATCGCCAAGGCCAGGAAGATCGCCGCGCACGAACTCGAGGTGGCCGAGGAGGACATCGAGTTCGCCGAGGGTGCGCTGCGGGTCAGGGGCGCGCCCGACCGGGCCAAGACGGTCCCGGAAGTCGCCTTCTCGGCCTTCCTCGCCCACGACCTGCCCGACGGCGTCGAGCCAGGGCTCGAGGAGAGCGCCACGTTCGACCCGGTGAACAACACCTTCCCGTCGGGCGCGCACGTTTGCGTGGTCGAGGTCGACACCGAGACCGGCCTGGCGAGAATCGTCAAGTACGTGGCCGTCGACGACTGCGGGATCATCGTCAACCCGATGATCGTCCAGGGCATGGTCCACGGCGGGGTCGCCCAAGGCATCGCCGAGGGCCTCTACGAGGAGGCCACCTACGACGAGAACGGCACGCTGCTCACCGGCAACATGGCCAGCTACCAGGTGCCGTCAGCGGCCGAGCTGCCCTCCTTCGTCACCGACCACGTCATCACCCCGTCCACCAGCAACCCGGGCGGGTGGAAGGGCGTCGGCGAGGCCGGCACCATCGGCTCCCCGCCGGCGGTCGTCAACGCGGTGATCGACGCGCTGTCCCCGCTGGGGGTCACCGACATCGGCATGCCGACGACCCCCGAGCGGGTCTGGCGAGCCATCCACGCCGCCAAGTCGAAGGGAGGCCAAGGCTGATCTCGGGAGGCCAAGGCTGATCTCGGCGCCGTTCGATTACGAGGCGGCTCACAGCCATTGACGCGGGTCCAGCATGCCGCAGCAGCCGGCACCGCCGATCCTCAGCCGCCAGCTCCGGGCCGTCGGCGGCAGTGGTGGTCGCCGCCACGCCGGCCCTGAGGATAGGCTCGTGGCGCTTCCAGCCGTCGGAGGAGGTTCCCTGGGCCGCGGGCCACACCACCGTTCCGGGCGGACCACGTCGGAAGCCTGCTACGCCCGCGGCGGCTGCTGCAGGCGCGCGACGACCACGCCGCCGCCCGCATGTCCGACGAGCAGCTGCGCGCGGTCGAGGACGACGCGATCCGCGATGTGGTCGCGATGCAACAGGACGTCGGTCTGCAGTCGGCCACCGACGG
>DASQUY010000125.1:0-2171 GCA_035641055.1 Acidimicrobiales bacterium
TCGGACGGCCGGGAGCTGCTGGCGTCGGTCGGCACGTGCTCGATCGACGAGACGGTCGAGGGCCTGACGTCGCAGGGACTGCTGTCGTGCTGAGCTCGTGGGTGGGGGGCGCCGACGACTCGGGCTATCCCGCCGAGCACCTGCCCTTCGGCGTCTTCTCGACCGACGCCGCGCCGCCCCGGGTGGGCGTGCGCATCGGCGACCACGTCCTGGATCTCGACCGGCTGGCCGTCGAGGGGCCCGTCTCGCTCGATGCCGACGCCGAGGCCGGCACCAGTGGCGTTTTCGGTGCCGCGAGCCTCAACCCCTTCCTGGCTCGCGGCCCGACGGCGTGGCACGCCGTGCGGCACCGGTTGACCGACCTCGTCTGCGATCCGGCGGCGCAGGCCCGGGTAGCGCCCGCCCTCGTCCCGCTGGCTGCCGCCACCCTGCACATGCCGATCGCGGTGGCGGACTACGTTGACTTCTACAGCTCGCGGGAGCACGCCACCAACCTCGGCCGGCTGTTCCGGCCGGATGCCGAGCCGCTGCTGCCCAACTGGCGGCACCTGCCGGTGGCGTACCACGGCCGTTCCGGCACGGTCGTGGTCTCGGGCACTCCCGTGCCGCGGCCGTCTGGCCAGCGCCGGGAGGGCGACCGCTCGGTGACGTTCGGGCCCAGCACCCGGCTCGACATCGAGCTCGAGCTGGGCTTCGTGGTGGGGGTGCCGTCACCGCCGGGGGAACCGGTGCCGATCGCCGAGGCGGCCGACCACGTCTTCGGCGTGGTGCTGGTCAACGACTGGTCTGCCCGCGACATCCAGGCGTGGGAGTCGCAGCCGCTCGGCCCCTTCCTCGGCAAGTCGTTCGCCACCACCATGTCGGCCTGGGTGACGCCGCTCGAGGCGCTGGCGGCCTGCCGGGTCACCGGACCTTCGCAGGACCCCGAGCCGCTGCCCTACCTGCGCCTTGGCGAGCGGTGGGGGTTGGCCCTCGACCTCGAGGTGGCGTTGCGTCCGCAGGGTGCTGGCGTGGCGACCACCATCAGCCGGACCTCCGCGGCCGGACTCTACTGGCGGATGCCGCGGCAGGTGGCCCACCTCACGGTCAACGGCGCCCACCTCCGCACGGGGGACCTGCTGGCCTCGGGCACGATCTCGGGACCGGAGCGGGGCAGCGAGGGCAGCCTCATCGAGCTCACCCGCGGCGGCACCGAGCCGCTGGACGTGGCCGGCCAGGCCCGCGCCTTCCTGGAGGACGGCGACGAGGTCGTGCTCCGAGGCCGCACCCACCCCGCCGACGGCGTGACGATCGAGCTGGGGGAGGCGGCGGGGCGGATCACCCCCGCGCCAACTTGCGGTGGTTAGGGACGTCATGGCGTCCCCAACCACCGCAGGTTCGGACGTGGAGGGGTTCCTGGACGCGGCCCGGGAGGCGGTGGGCGTGGCCGAGGTGCTCAGCGACCCGGACCTCACCGCCGGCTACGCCGTCGACTGGACCCGCCGCTGGCAGGGTGACGCGAGTGCTGTCGTGCGCCCAGCGACGACCGACGAGGTCGCCGCCCTCGTGCGGGCGGCCCGCGTCCACGGCGTGGCGCTCGTGCCCCAGGGGGGCAACACGGGGCTGGTGGGCGGATCGGTGCCGCGGGGCGGCGAGGTCGTCCTCAGCCTGGGTCGCCTCGACGACCTGGGGCCCGTTGACGAGCTGGCGGGTCAGGTCACGGCCGGGGCGGGCGTGCCGCTGGCGGCGCTGCAGGCCCGGGCCCGGGGTGCCGGGCTGGCGTTCGGTGTCGACATCGGGGCGCGGGAGGTCGCCACCGTCGGCGGAATGATCGCCACCAACGCCGGCGGCGTCCACGTCGTGCGCCACGGGCCGATGCGGGCCCAGGTCGTCGGCGTCGAGGCCGTGCTGGGAACCGGCGACGTCGTGTCGCGCCTGGGCGGCCTCGTCAAGGACAACACCGGGTACGACATCGCCCAGCTCCTCTGCGGCTGCGAGGGCACGCTCGGGATCGTCACGCGGGCGCGGCTGCGACTGGTGGCCGCCGAGCCCTGCGTCGTCACCGCGCTGCTGGGACTGCGGGACGTGGCCGAGGCCGTGGCGCTGGCGGTGGCGCTCCGGCGCGACGTCCCCGCCATCCGGGCGCTCGAGGTGATGGAGGGCGACGGCCTGCGGGTGGTGGCTGACCACCT
>DASQUY010000126.1:0-7218 GCA_035641055.1 Acidimicrobiales bacterium
CCGCCCCGACGACGGCGATCACAAGGTGGGCGGTGCGGGCGCCAGGAACGCCACGGCCGGCGGGCCGTCGTAGGCGACCAGGACGCGGTCGCCGCGGGCGAAGCGGGGCGTGGCGGCCGCCCGGACCCGGACCGGTGGCCCGTCGTCGGGGCGCACCAGGTACACGGTGTCGTGGCCGTAGTACTCGATCAGCTCGACGGTGGCGGGCGCACCCGCGCCGTTGCCGCCGTTGGCGCCGGTCCCGTCGAGCGGGTCGAGCCGGAGCTGCTCGGCGCGCAGCACGACCTCGACGGGACTGCCCACTGGCACGTCTCCGTCGACATCGACGGCGACCGCCCCGACCGGCGTCGAGGCGCGGTCACCGTGGCCCTCGCCGGCCACCAGGTTGGCGTCACCCACGAACCGGGCGACCCACGGGCTGGCGGGCCGGGCGTACAGGTCGGCGGGCCGGGCCTGCTGGACGATCCGACCGGCCCGCATCACTGCCACCTCGTCGCCGAGGACGAAGGCCTCCTCCTGGTCGTGGGTCACGAACACGGTGGTGATCCCCAGCTCGGCCAGCAGCTGGTGCACCTCGGTGCGCACCTGCACCCGCAGCGCCGAGTCGAGGTTGGAGAACGGCTCGTCGAGCAGCAGCACCCCGGGCTGCGGGGCCAGCGCCCGGGCTAGCGCCACCCGTTGTTGCTGGCCCCCCGACAGCGTGGCCGGCGGACGATCACCGAGCCCATCGAGCCCCACCATGTGCAGCGCCGCCGCCACCCGGGGCCCCCGGCGCTCCGCCCGGGGAAGGCCGTAGCCGACGTTCTGGGCGACCGTGAGGTGGGGGAACAGTGCCCAGTCCTGGAAAACCATGCCCACGCGCCGCTTCTCGGGCGGCACGTGCACGACCCGGTTGGCACCCGACACAGCCGACAGCAGGCGGCCGCCCACCCGCACCTCGCCGGCGTCCGGGCGCTCCAGGCCGGCGATGGTGCGCAGCAGCGTGGTCTTGCCGCAGCCGCTCGCACCCAGCAGCGCCACGATCCGGCCCGGCTCGACCTGCAGGTCGACGTCGCGGAGCACCTCCTGGGCGCCGAAGCTCTTGCCCACGCCCCGCACGTCGATCCCCGCACCGGCGGCCACAACTCCGTTCACGATGCCTTACACGTTAGTGCGGGTAGACCGAACCCCACCATGGCGATGGGCGAGCACGGCCATGGCGGCGTTGTGGCCGCCGATGCCGCTCACGCCCCCGCCCCGCCGGGCCCCGGCGCCGCACACGAACAGGTTGGCGACGTCGGTCTCGACCCCCCAGCCGCCGGGCCGGCCGTCGGGGGCGCCGGCCTCGGGATCGTCGTCCGCCGGAGCCCACGGCCAGCGCAGGTCGTCGTGGAAGATGTGGCCGCCGGGCATTGCCAGGGCCGCCTCGACGTCGCCGGGACCCAGGGCCTCCACGCAGGGACGGCCCTCGGCGTCGCGTGCCAGGCAGTCCTCCAGCGGCTCGGCGAGGTGGGCGTCGAGCCCGGCCAGGTGGCGCCGGATCGCCTCGTCGAGGACCTGGCGGCCGTCGTCCCCCTCCCCGGCGAACAGGCGGGCCGGCTGCTGCAGCCCGAACAGGGTCAGCGTGTGCACGCCGCGGGCGGCCAGGTCGGGCGCCAGGATCGACGGATCGGTCAGCGTGTGGCAGTAGGCCTCGCCGGGCAGCGGGTCAGGTAGGCGTCCGGCCGACGCCGCGGCGTGAGCCGCCTCCAGCGCCGCATAGCCCTCGTCGACGTGGAACGTGCCGGCGAACGCCCGGGCGCGGTCGTGCCCGCTGCGCAGCCGCGGCAGCCGCTCGAGCACCAGGTTGAGCTTGACCTGGGCGCCCTCGGGCGGACGCCCGGGCGCGAGCCCGCGCAGGCGGTCGAGCACCGCCGGCGCCACCCCGGAGAGCACGAACCGGGCCGTCGCTCGCCGCTCGTCGCCGCTCCCCCCGCGATCCACGTAGGCGACCTCGGCATCGCGGCCGTCGGCGTCGATGCGCACCACCTCGGCGCCGGTGACCAGGTCGGCGGCGGCGGCGCGGGCGGCGCGCTCCAGCTCCGCCGTCACCGCCCCCATGCCGCCCACCGGCACCCGCCACTCCCCCGTGCCGTTGCCGATCACGTGGTAGCAGAAGCAGCGGTTCTGCCGGAGGCTCGGGTCGTGCGCCGAGGCGAACGTGCCGATGAGGGCGTCGGTGAGGACGACGCCGCGCACCGCGTCGTCGCCGAACGTGTCCTCGAGCGTCTCGCCCAGCGGGCGGGCGACGAACCGCTCCCACCGCGCCGCCCCGACGCGACGCCGCATCTCGGCCGCCGGCGGCAGCGGTTCGAGCAGCGTCGGTGCGACCGCCCTGGCCAGGTGGGCGGCGTCGTCGTGGAAGGCGCACCAGGCGGCGTACTCGGCGTCGGAGCCGGTGAGCGCTCGGAACGATGCCGCGGTCTCCGGCCCCGGCCGCCGCTCGACGAGCAGCCCGGTGTGCTGGCCGTCCCGACGCACGGGCGTGAACGACGCCACCGGGCGGGACGCCAGGGTGATCCGCAGCCCCAGGTCGGCGACGATCCGGTCGGGCAGCAGGCTGACCAGGTAGGCGTACCGCGACAGCCGGGCATCGACGCCGGGGAACACGCGCCCGCTGACGGCCGCCCCGCCCAGGCGGTCTCCCCGCTCCAGGACGCAGACCGACAGCCCGGCCCGCCCCAGGTAGGCGGCGGCGACGAGGGCGTTGTGCCCGCCCCCGACCACGACGACGTCGTACCGCTCGGTCACCCCAGGGGGTCGGGGAGGGGGCGGGCGTGGACCACCGCCAGCCGCTTGGTCGCCCGGGTGAGCGCCACGTACAGCGCCCGGTAGCCCTGCGCCTCCTCCTCGACGACGGCGGCGGGCTCGACCACGACGGCGGCGTCGAGCTCCAGGCCCTTGATCAGGCTCACCGGCACCAACGTGACCTGGGACTCCAGGCCGTTGCGGGCCGCCCGGCCGTACTCGATGCCGGCCCGGTCGAGCGCCCGCGTCACGTCGTCGACCAGCGTTTGCGGCGTGATCACGGCCACGCTGCCGGGGTCGACGGCGTTGCGCTCGGCGACCGCGACCCGGGCGACCTCGCCCGCCAGGTCGTCGGCGCTCGCCGCCACGATCCGCGGGAAGTCTCCGCGCTCGCGGACCGACTCGGGCGGCTCCAAGTCGGGGGCGGCCACCTCCAGCACCCGGGCGGCCAGGTCCATCGTCGGCCGGGGGATCCGGTAGCCGATCGTGAGCTCGGCCCGGCGGGACGGCCGCCGCTCCGGCAGGTGGTCGAGGATCTCGTCCCAGCCGGCGTGCGCCCACACCCCCGTGGCCTGGGCGATGTCGCCGACCACCGTCATCGACCCGTTGAGCGACCGGCGTGCCAGCATCCGGAGCTGCATCGGCGAGAGGTCCTGCGCCTCGTCGACCACGATGTGCCCGTAGGTGCGGACCTCCTCGGGGTCGGTTCCGTTGCCGCGGTCGCGCCGCCGCCGCGGCTTGGGGCCCAGCAGCGCCCGGGCCTCGTCCAGCAACGGCACATCGTCGTGCGTCCACACCATGGCGCCGACGCCGTCGCGCCGGGGCCGCTCGAGGGCCGCCCGCTCGTCGTCGCTCAGGTGCTTGCCCGCCGCCAGGTCGATGAGCGCCCGCGAGCCGAACAGGTCGTGCAGCAACTCGGCCGGCGTGAGCACGGGCCACATGCGCTCCAGGGCCTCCCGCACCTCGGGCACCGAGCGGATGCGCTCGCGCACCTCCTCGGGGCTGGTCGGCGTGCGGCTGGCCTCGGCCAGGGCGGCGAACAGCTGCGACTCGACGAACCGCCGGCCGGCGTTGTGCTGGCGGAACCGGCGGCGCGCCTCGGCCGCGATCTCGGCGGTGCGCTCGGTGGACACCACCAGGGTCTGGGTGCCGTAGGGGACCCGCAGCGGCCGCCGCAGCCCGCGCCCGCGATCGCGCACCGCCTTGGCCAGCACCCGGGCCATGCGGACGTCGCCCTTGATGCGGGCCGTCGCCGGGACGTCGTAGCCGCTCACCCGCACGTCGTCGACCAGGTCGGCGAGGACCGCCAGCTCCACGCCCGCCTCGCCCAGGCTGGGCAGCACCCGCTCGATGTAGCCCAGGAACAACCGGTTGGGCCCGACCACCAGGACCCCCTGGCCCTCGAGCGGGAACCGGTGCGTGTACAGCAGGTAGGCCGCCCGGTGGAGGGCCACGACCGTCTTGCCCGTGCCCGGGCCGCCCTGCACCACGAGCACGCCGGGCAGCTCCGAGCGGATGACCTCGTCCTGCTCGCCCTGGATCGTGGAGACGATGTCGCCGAGCTTGCCGGTGCGGGCCTCCTCGAGGGCGGCGATGAGGGCTCCGTGGCCCCGTATCTCCCGCCTCCCATCGCCGTCATCCGACACCCGGAACTCGCCGTCGAGCACGCCCGCGCCCTCGCCGAACAGCTCGTCCTCGATGTCGAGCAGGCGTCGGCCCCGGGTGGCGAAGTGGCGCCGCCGCACCAGGCTCATCGGCACCCGCCCGGTCGCCCGGTAGAAGGGCTCGGCGACCGGCGCCCGCCAGTCGACGACCAGCGGCTCCTGGTTGTCGTCGGCCACCGCCACCCGACCGATGTAGAACGTGTCGCCACCCTCCGAGCGGGCCTTGTCGATGCGGCCGAACACCAGGCTGGCGTCGCCCACGTCCAGGTAGTCGAGCCGGCTGGCGATGTTGTCCTCGATAACCTCCCGCTCCCAGCGGGCCTGTTCGGTGCCCCCCTTGCCCACCTCGACCATCGACCGGAGCTTCGTAGCCGACTGCCGGGCCCGCTCCAGGCAGTCGTAGGCGTGATCGATGTACGCCTGTTCGGCGGCCAGGTCCGGGTGAGTGGCCAATCGCTCCTCCGTGGTCGAGGAACGAACCATGCTACCGGTTCGAGGCCGATCTGGGGACCCCGGTAGCGTGAGCGCCGATGGCCCCGCCGGCCGACGCTCCCCTCCTCCAGGCCTGCCGCAACCGGCCGACCCCCCGGACGCCCGTGTGGTTCATGCGCCAGGCGGGGCGGTCGCTGCCCGAGTACCGGGCGCTGCGGGGCGCCGGCAGCATCCTCGACGCCGTGCGCGACCCCGAGCTCGCCACCGAGGTCACGCTCCAGCCCGTGCGCCGCTACGGGGTCGACGCCGCCATTCTCTTCTCCGACATCGTCGTGCCCGTGGCGGCGCTGGGCTTCGGGGTGGAGATCGAGCCCGGTGTGGGGCCGGTGGTCGACCGGCCATTCCGTAGCGCCGCCGACCTCGACCGCCTGGGTGCGTTCGATCCCGAGGTCCACTGCCCGTGGGTGCAGCAGACGGTCCGGGCGGTGGTGGAGGGGCTGGGTGACGTGCCGCTCATCGGCTTCGCCGGCGGCCCGTTCACCGTCGCCAGCTACCTGATCGAGGGCGGCCCGTCCCGCACGCTCGCCCGCACCAAGACGCTCATGCTCGGTGAGCCCGACCTGTGGGCGCGCCTGCTCGACCGCCTGGCCGACATTGCCGCCGCCAGCGTGCGCGCCCAGATCGAGGCGGGCGCCGCCGCCGTGCAGCTCTTCGACAGTTGGGCGGGGACGCTCAGTCCCGACCTGTACGAGCGGGCGGTGCTGCCCGCCAGCGCCCGGGTGTTCGCCGGCGTGGCGTCCACGGGGGTGCCGACCATCCACTTCGGGGTCACGACCGGCGAACTGCTGCCGCTGCTGGCCAAAGCGGGGGCGCAGGTCGTGGGCGTGGACTGGCGGGTGCCGCTCGACGAGGCCCGCCAGCGGCTGGGGCCCGACATCCCCGTGCAGGGCAACCTCGACCCCGCCGTCTGCCTGGCACCGTGGCCGGCGGTGGCCGAGCGCGCCCGCGACGTCCTCGCCCGCAACGGCGGCCGCCCCGGCCACATCTTCAACCTCGGCCACGGGGTGCTGCCCGAGACGGAGCCCTCGATCCTGGAGCGCCTGGTCGAGCTGGTCCACTCGTGGGAGGCCCCGTCGTGACGCCCGTGGGCCTGGTCGTCATGGACTACGGCACGCCGGCGTCGCCGGGCGATGTCGAGGCGTACTACACCCACATCCGGCGGGGCCGCCCGCCGTCGGCCGAGCAGCTTGCCGACCTGGTCGGGCGCTACCGGGCCATCGGGGGCGTGTCCCCGCTGGCGGCCCGGACCCGCGAGCAGGTGGCCGCCATCCGGGCCGCGCTCGAGGCGGCGGAGCCCGATCGCTGGCGCGTGGCGCTCGGCCACAAGCACGCCCCGCCGTTCATCGAGGAGGCGGTGGCGCGCGTCGCCACCGACGTTGCCGACCCGATCGTCGGGTTGGCCCTGGCGCCCCACTACTCGCGAGCATCGGTGGGCGAGTACCACAAGCGGGCGGCCACCGCCGCCGCCGAGGCCGGAGTCGCCTACCAGGGCATCGACGCCTGGCACGACGACCCGGCCTGGCTCGACGCCCAGGCGCAGCGGGTGCGGGCGGCGCTGGCGGCCCTGCCGGCCCCCAGCAAGGTGCTGTTCACCGCCCACAGCCTTCCCGAGCGGGCGCTGGTCGACGACCCCTACCCCGACCAGCTCCGGGCGTCGGCCACTGCGATCGCCGCCCGAGCGGCGCTCGACCCCTGGTCCGGCTGGACCCTCGCCTGGCAGTCCGCCCCCAGCACGCCGGAGGTGTGGCGGGGGCCGGACGTGGCCGACGTCATCCGCGACCTGGGCGCCACCGGCCGGGCCGCCGGGGTGCTCGTGTGCCCGCAGGGCTTCGTGTCCGACCACCTCGAGGTGCTTTACGACCTCGATGTCGTCGCCCGCGGCGTGGCCGACGAGGCCGGGCTGGCCTTCGCCCGGACGGCGTCGATCAACGACGAGCCGGCGGTCATGGCGGCGCTGGCCGCGCATGTCCAGCGGGCGGCGTCGGCGGAGCATCAGCCCGAGGCAATGGCTCACGTTCTCGGGAACTCGAGGCAATGACGAACGGAAACCGTGCGCCCATGCCTCAGGCTCACCGGAGCGTTCGTCATTGCCTCGGGTCACCGGAGCCGTGACGCGGGCCGTCGACCTCGTCGTCGTGGGCGGCGGGATCAGCGGGCTCGCCGCCGCCTGGGAGGGCCAGCGCCGGGGAGCGGAAGTTGTCGTCCTCGAGGCCAGCGACGCCCCGGGCGGCGCGCTGCGGACCTCTCCCGTCGCCGGGATCGAGCTCGACGAGGGGGCCGACGCCTTCCTGGCCCG
>DASQUY010000127.1:0-7995 GCA_035641055.1 Acidimicrobiales bacterium
GGGCCTTCGACAGGAGGCTGCGCACCACGGCGCCGGCCCCGCCTGTGGTGGCCGCCGCCCCGCCCGCCGCCAATGCCCCGGCCTTGGTCGCGAGGGCGAACAGGGGGAACAGCGAGCGGACCAGCATGCTGTTCATGTCCACCAGCTCGGCGAGCAGCCCGCGGCAGGCGTCGCAGTCCTCGAGGTGGGCGTCGGTGCTGGCGCGGTCCCGCCGGCTCAGCCCGTCCCGGACGTACGCCCCCAACCGCGAGCGGTGCGGCTCGCAGCCCGGCCGGGGATCGGCCTGGAGGTGCGCCTGCAGGTACGCCTGGCGCAGCTTCTCCCGCGCCCGGTACCCCAGCGCCGAGGCGGCGTTGCCGGAGATGCCGAGGGTGGCGGCCACCTCCCGCGGCCGGCGGCCCTCGACCGCCGTCTGCCAGAGCACGGACTGCCACTGAGCAGGCAGCGACTCGTAGGCCCCGACGACCAGCTGCCGCTCGGCCGGATCCAGGGGAGGGCTCTGCGCCTCGGCCTCCACCGGCTCGGGAACCTCGGCGACCGGCTCGTCGTGCATGCGGGCGATCTGCTCGGCGGCCGTCCGCCGGAGGGTGACGAACAGGTACGCCCGGAACGCCTCGTCGGGGCCGCCGCCCCGCTGCACGGCACCCAGGACGCGGGTGAAGGCCTCGTTGACCAGGTCGTCGGGGTCTCCGGCCCGCCGGTAGCTGCTCGCCACCCGCCGGGCGGCCGCGAGGTGGCGGGTGTAGAGCTCGGTGAACGCCGTCTGGTCGCCCTCGCGTGCACGGGCGAGTAGGTCAACGTCCGTCGGGGGAGCGGCGGCCGTCATGAGGCGGCCAGGCTAGCGGGCCGCCTCCGCCCAGCGCCGTAGGAGACCGCGGGCGATCACCAGACGCTGGATCTCGTTGGTGCCCTCCCCGATGATCATGAGCGGCGCATCCCGGTAGTAGCGCTCGACCGGCAGCTCGGTGGTGTAGCCGTAGCCGCCGTGGACGCGCATGGCCTCGGTCGCCACCTCGAAGGCCGTCTCCGAGGCGAACAGCTTGGCCATGCCCGCCTCGACGTCGGCCCTCTCGCCGGCGTCCACCTTCTCGGCGGCGCTGCGGGTCAGCAGCCGGGACGCCTCGATGCGGGTGGCCATGTCGGCGAGCTTGAACTGGATGGCCTGGTGCTTGTGGATGTGCACGCCGAAGGTCTCGCGCTCGTGGGCGTACCGCATAGCGGCGTCGTAGGCGGCCTGGGCGACGCCGACCGCCCGGGCGGCGATGTTGACCCGGCCGAGCTCGAGCGCCCCCAGGACCTGCCGCAGGCCCTGGCCCCTGCCCTCGGGGCCGCCCAGCACCGACGACGCCGGCACCCGGTGCCCGGCGTAGCTCATCTCGACCGTCTCGATGCCCTTGTAGCCCAGCTTGCCGATCGTCCGGCTGGTGGCGATGCCCCCGAAGGTGGCGCCCGGCTCCTTCTCGATGAGGAAGCAGGTGATGCCCTCGGGGGCTCGGGCGGCCAGCGCCACGACGCCCGCCCGCTCGCCGTTGGTGACCCACATCTTGGTGCCGTCGAGGACGTACTCGTCGCCGTCGGGGGTCGCCTTGCAGCGGATGGCGGCGGCGTCGCTGCCGGCGTCGGGCTCGGACAGCGAGAACGCCCCCCGCACGTCGCCGCCGGCCAGCCGGGGCAGCAGCCGCGCCCTCTGCTCCTCGGTCCCGTGGCGGACCAGGAGCGTCACGAGGATGGTGTGGGTGTTGAGCACGCCGGCCAGCGACATCCAGCCGTACGACAACTCCTCCATGAGCCGCGCGTAGGTCACCGTGTCGAGGTCCAGCCCGCCGTAGGCCTCGGGGACCTTCGCCCCGAACAGCCCGAACGACCGCATCTGCGCCACCAGCGGTTCGGGGAACCGGTCCTCGTGCTCGTAGTCCGACGCCACCGGCACGACGTCCTTGCGCACCCAGTCGCGCACGGTGCCGACCAGCTCGTCGGCCAGTTCGGGATCGGTCCTCGTCGCGCTCACGGCCAGCAACCTACTGTGACCGCCATGTCAGGTTCCTCCGAGGGCGATGCGGGGGCCGATCGTCCGGTGGCGCTCGTGACCGCGGCCTGCCGGGGACCGGGCCTCGACACGCTGCGCGAGCTGTGCGACGTCGCCTACGACTCCTGGATCGACCACCGCCCGCTGCGGATCTGGGACGGCGCCGCCCTCGCCGAGCGGGTCGACGAGGTCGGAGCGACGGTGCTGGTGTGCGAGGCCGACGCCGTCAGCGGCCCGGTGCTCGACCGCCCGCTGCGGATCATCGCCTCGACGCGGGGCGACCCCACCAACGTCGACATCGCCGGCGCCACGGCGCGCGGGATCCCCGTGCTCCACACGCCGGGCCGCAACGCCGACGGCGTGGCCGAGCTCACGCTGGCGCTCCTGCTGGCGGTCACCCGGCGGATGCTCCCGGCGGACCGCGACGTGCGGGCCGGCGACGTGTTCCGCGACGGCACCATCCCCTACCAGCGGTTCCGGGCCTGGCAGATCGTCGGGCGGACCGCCGGGCTGGTCGGCCTCGGTGCGGTCGGGCGCGCCGTCCGCTGGCGGCTCGAGGCTCTGGGCATGCGGGTGGGCTCCTTCGACCCGTACTCGGCGGAGGCCACGCACGACTCGCTGGACAAGCTGCTCGCCGACGCCGACGTGGTGTCGATGCACGCCGCGCCCACGCCGGAGACGCTGGGCATGATGGGGGCCGACCAGTTCGCGGCGATGCAGCCCGAGGCGATCTACCTCAACACGGCCCGGGCGGGGCTGCACGACCTGGACGCCCTCACCGAGTCGCTGCGGTCGGGGCACCTCGGCGGTGCCGGCCTCGACCACTTCGAGGGCGAGCAGCTCCCGGCCGGCCATCCGCTCGCGGCCCTCGACAACGTGGTGCTGACCCCGCACATCGGCGGGGCCACCTACGACACCGAGGTCACGCACACGGCGATGGTCGCCGACGACATCGGCCGGCTGCTGCGGGGCGAGCGGCCTCGGCACTGCGCCAACCCGGAGGTGCTCGCATGACAAACAGCGACGTCAAGCCCAACGGCCGGCCCCTCGCCGAGGTGGCCGACGCCGTGCTGGCGGCCGCCAAGGCCATGTACCGCCGGGGCATCGTCGAGGGCACGGCCGGCAACGTCTCGGGTCGCGTCGACGACGGCACGGTCGTCGTCACGCCGTCCTCGCTGGACTACGAGGCCATGACCCTGGATGACCTGGTGGTGGTCGACCTCGAGGGCGCCGTGGTCTCCGGGAGCCGGTCACCGACGTCGGAGAAGGGCGTGCACCTGGCGGCCCTCGCCGCTCACCCCGAGGCGGGGGGTGTCGTGCACTGCCACGCCAAGCACGCCTCGATGTTCGCGGTCGCCCACCAGCCGATCCCGGCGGCCATCGACGAGTTCGTCGTCTACATCGGCGGCGACGTCCCGGTGTGCGACTACCACCCGTCCGGCAGCGACGAGTTGGGGACGGCGGTGGCGGCGGCGTTGCGCGGCCGCTCGGCCACGCTCATGGCCAACCACGGCGTGGTCACGATCGGCCGGTCGGTGGAGGACGCGCTGCACTCGGCGCTGGTCGTCGAGCACAACGCCGAGATCGTCTGGGGCGCCCGGCTGCTGGGGGCGGTCGTCACGCTGCCGGAGAAGGCCCGCACCGACTTCGCCGGCGTCTACGACTTCGTGCGCCACCACACCTGGCGCAGCTAGGCGACCGACACAGTTATAACGTGTTCTAGCCGGAGCGCGAGGGGGCACATTGGAGTTCAACCTGGCCGACCTGTTCGAGCACGCCGTCGACCACTTCGGTGACCGCGAGTACCTGGTTGCCGGCGACGAGCGCCGCACGTACGCCGAGATGGACGCCCGGGCCAACCGCCTCGCCCACCACCTCGCCGCCCAGGGCGTCGGGCCGGGTGACCACGTCGGCATCTACGGCGTCAACTCGGTCGAGTGGGTCGAGACGCTGTGGGCGGTCTTCAAGCTGCGGGCGGTGTGGATCAACATCAACTACCGCTACGTCGAGGACGAGCTCGCCTACCTGTTCGGCAACGCCCACCTCAAGGCCCTCGTGCACGACGCCGCCTTCGCCGACCGGGTCGACGCTGTGGCCGCCAGCCTCCCCGGGCTGCGGCACCGGCTCGTCATCGGCGCGGATCCTGAGGCCGAGCCGACAGGCGATGCCGTGGCGCAGCGCAGCGCTCGGCGTCGAAGGCGCCAAGAGCGGGAAACACGCAAAGGTGGGCCAAGAACGGGCAGACGCGTCAGCGGAATCCCTTACGAGGCCGCGCTGGCGGAGCAGTCGCCGGCGCGGGATTTCGGCCCCCGGTCGGGCGACGACCGCTACATCCTGTACACGGGCGGGACGACCGGCATGCCCAAAGGCGTCGTGTGGCGCCACGAGGACGTGCTGTTCGCCCTGGGTGGCGGCATCGACGTCCTCACCGGCGACGTGGCGCAGGCCCCCGGGGATCTGGTCGCCAAGGGCAAGGCCCTCGGCATGCAGATCACGTTCCTGCCCATCCCGCCGCTCATGCACGGCGCCACCCAGTGGGCCGTCATGGGCCAGAGCTTCCAGGGGAACACGGTCGTGCTCACGGCCCGGTTCGACCCGCACGAGGTGTGGCGGCTCGTCGAGGCCGAGGCGGTCAACGCCCTGATGATCACGGGCGACGCCATGGGCCGGCCCCTGGTCGAGGCGCTCGACGAGGAGCCCAGCCGCGGCCGCGACCTGTCGTCGATCCTGTCGCTGTCGTCGACGGCCGCCGTCTTCTCGCCGTCGGTGAAGGACCAGTTCCTCGCCCGGTTCCCCGACCTGGTCATGACCGACGCCATCGGGTCGTCAGAGGGCGGCGCCAACGGCGTGACGGTCGTGGAGAAGGGCAAGACCGCCATGCGGGGTGGCCCGACCGTGACACCCGTATCGGGCACCGTGGTGCTGGGTGACGACATGCGGCCGCTGGCGCCCGGGTCGGGCGAGATCGGACGTGTGGCACGCTCCGGCTACATCCCGCTCGAGTACCTGGGCGACGCCGACAAGACGGCCGAGACGTTCGTGGAGGTCGACGGCACCCGCTACGTCGTCCCCGGCGACCTCGCCACCGTCGAGGCCGACGGATCGGTGACGCTGCTCGGCCGCGGCTCGCAGTCGATCAACTCCGGCGGCGAGAAGATCTTCCCCGAGGAGGTCGAGGCCGCCGTGAAGTCGCACCCGGCCGTGTACGACGCCCTGGTGGTGGGCGTGCCCGACGAGCGCTGGGGACAGCGCGTGGCGGCCGTGGTCCAGCCCCGGCCCGGCATGACCCCGACCCTCGAGTCGCTCCAGTCCCACTGCCGCACCCGGATCGCCGGGTACAAGGTGCCCCGCGAGGTGCGTCTGGTGACCGAGGTGCACCGCTCGCCCAGCGGCAAGCCCGACTATCCCTGGGCGCAACGCGTGGCGACGAGCTAGGCACCCCCGCGGCTCCAACACAAACTGGTTGTAGCTATGCGGTCATATGCCGCACAGCTACAACCAGTTTGCGGTGGACAGCGATCCCGGGGGCTATCCCAGGCTGTGGACCGAGACGATGCCGTCGCCGGCCCGGATGGCCTCGGTGACCTCGGGCGGCACGGCCCCGTCGGTGGCGATGACCTGGAGGGCAGCCTCGCCTCGCTCGGACCGGCCCAGGTGCATGTCGTCGATGTTGACCCCCGCCCGGGCCAGGACGCCCGACACGAAGGCGATCATCCCCGGTCGGTCGTCGTTGCGCACGACCAGCATGTGCCGGGCGGGCGGCAGGTCGATCGTGTGGCCGTCGAGCATGACGATCCGGGGCTCGCCCCGCAGACCGACCAGCGTGCCGGCCAGGTTGTGGTCGCCGCCCCGGAGGGTGATCAGGTTCACGTAGTCGTGCGCCGTGGCGGTCGACGTGTCGCGCACCTCCACGCCCCGCTCGCTGGCGATGCGGGGGGCGTTGACGTACGACACCGGCTCGTCCGACACCCGCCCGAACACGCCCTTGAGCACCGACAGCGTGAGGATGCGGGTGTCGTAGTCGGCGATTTGGCCGGCGTACTCGATCTCCAGCACGTCGGGCACGCCCTCGGCCAGCCCGCCGTACAGCTCGCCCAGCCGCTCCGCCAAGGGCAGGAACGGGCGCACGGTCTCGGAGGCCTCGGCGGCGCTCACGTTCACCGCGAAGGGCACGAACTCCCCGGCCAGCGCCAACTCCACCTGCTCGGCGATGCTCTCGCCGGCCTTGTCCTGTGCCTCCCGAGTGCTGGCCCCGAGATGGGGCGTGACCACCACGTTGGGCAGGCCGAACAGCGGCGAGTCGATAGTGGGCTCGGCCTCGAACACGTCCAGGGCGGCGCCGGCCACGTGGCCCGAGCGGAGCGCCTCCGCCAGAGCCTCCTCGTCGACGATGCCGCCCCGCCCCACGTTGACGATCCGGATGCCCGGCTTGGCCAGCGCCAGGAGATCCTTGCCGATGAGGCCGACGGTCTCGGGAGTCCTGACCACGTGGAGGGTCACGAAGTCGGCCACCTGGACGAGGCGCTCGAGGGACAGCAGCTCGACCGAGATCTGGCGGGCCCGCTCGGCCGACACGAACGGATCGCAGGCCACGAGCCGCATCCCGAAGGCGTGCGCCCGCTGGGCCACCAGCTTGCCGACACGCCCGAGGCCGACGATGCCCAGGGTCTTGTCGGAGAGCTCGATGCCCTCCCAGCGCGAGCGCTCCCAGCGACCCTCCGTGAGGGCGTGGTGTGCCTGGGGGACGTTGCGCGCCTGCGCCAGCAGCAGCGCCATCGTGTGCTCGGCGGCGGAGAGGATGTTGGACTGCGGCGCGTTGACGACCATGACGCCCCGCTCGGTGGCGGCGTCCACGTCGACGTTGTCGATGCCGACGCCGGCCCGGGCCACGACCACGAGGTCGGCCCCGGCCCCGAAGACGTCGCCGGTCACCTGGGTGGCGGAGCGGACGACGAGGGCGGCGGCACCGGGGATCACCTCGATGAGCTCGGCGGGCGACAGGTCGAGCCGGACGTCCACGACGTGGCCGGCCTCACGGAGCCGCTGGAGCCCGCCGTCGGCGATCTTCTCGGTGACCAGGATGCGCGCCATGCGCGGCCAGTGTGCCGTGACCCACCCTCCAAACACGAACTGGTTGTAGCTATACGGTCATATGCCGCATAGCTACAACCAGTTTGGCTTTGGAGGGGGTCAGAGGTTCTCGACCGTGACCGGCTCGATGCCCTCGTCGGGGGGTAGGTCGAAGCCGAAGACCTGGGCGTAGAACGACAGCTCGGCGTCGAGCGCCCGGCGGATGTTGGCCGCCTGGCGGAAGCCGTGCTGCTCACCCTCGAACGTCACGTAGGCGACGGGCACGCCCTTGGCCCGCAGGGCGGCGACGATCATCTCGGCCTGGTTGGGCGGCACGATCTCGTCCTCCAGGCCCTGGAGGACGATGAGCGGCCGGTCGAAGCCCTCGACGTGGTGAACCGGCGAGCGCTCGAGGTACAGGTCGCGCCGCCCGGGGTAGGGGCCGATCAGCCCGTCCAGGTAGCGGCTCTCGAACTTGTGGGTCTCGACGGCCAGCGCCTCGAGGTCCGCCACGCCGAAGTGGCTGGCGCCGGCCGCGAACGTGTCCCGGAAGGCCAGCGCCGCCAGCGTCGTGTAGCCCCCGGCCGAGCCGCCGCGGATCGCCAGGCGCTCGCCGTCGACCCGGCCCCGCTCCGCCAGCCATCGGGCGGCGGCCACGCAGTCGTCGAGGTCCACCACCCCCCAGCGGTCGTCGAGCTGCCGCATGTAGGCGCGCCCGTAGCCCGTCGACCCGCCGTAGTTGACGTCGACGACGGCGAAGCCCCGGCTGGTCCAGTACTGGGTGCCGAGCTGGAGCATCGGCCGCGCCGCCGAGGTGGGCCCGCCGTGGATGAGCACCAGCAGCGGTGGCCTCTCGCCCTCGGGCGGGGCGGCCTCCGGGTTGGCGGGCGGGTAGAAGA
>DASQUY010000128.1:0-6419 GCA_035641055.1 Acidimicrobiales bacterium
TGCTGTCGGTCGAGCTCGACGGCGCCACCGCCGACGATCTCGCGCCGCTCGAGGCGGCCCTCGCCGCCGACCCGGGCGTCCAGGCGGTGGCACCGGTCCAGCCCAACGACGCCGGCACCGCCGCCGTGCTGCGGGTCGTTCCCACCTCGGCGCCGCAGGGCGAGGCCACCACCGACCTCGTCCACCGGCTGCGCGACGATGTCATCCCCGCGGCGTTGTCCGACGCGCCCGGCGCCGAGGTCCATGTCGGCGGGCAGACGGCGATCTTCATCGACTTGTCCGACCGGGTCTCCGACCGGCTCGTGTGGTTCATCGGCGGGGTCATCCTGCTGTCGGTGCTGCTGCTGACGATGGTCTTCCGGTCGATCGCCGTGCCGCTCAAGGCGGCGATCATGAATCTGCTGTCGATCGGCGCCGCCTACGGGGTCATCGTGGCTGTGTTCCAGTGGGGCTGGCTGAAGGGCCTCGTCGGCGTCGAAGAGACCGTGCCGATCGTGTCGTTCATGCCGATGATGCTGTTCGCCATCCTCTTCGGCCTGTCGATGGACTACGAGGTGTTCCTGCTCTCCCGGGTGCGGGAGGAGTATCTCCGCCGGCGCGACAACGACACCGCGGTCGTCGAGGGCATCGCCGCCACCGCCCGGGTCATCACGTCGGCGGCGCTGATCATGATCAGCGTGTTCGCCGCCTTCGTCCTGGGCGACGACCCGATCATCAAGATGTTCGGCCTGGGGCTGGCCACGGCCGTCTTCATCGACGCCACCGTCATCCGCATCGTGCTGGTGCCCGCCACCATGCGCCTGCTCGGCGACTGGAACTGGTGGCTGCCCCGATGGCTCGATCGCTGGCTGCCGTCGCTCGACGTCGAGGGCGGCACCGGCCTCCCCGAGCCGGAGTACGAGCCCGGCCGCGGCCCGGCGACGCCGGCACCGGTACCCGAGCGCCAGCTCGAGCCGGCGCTGGTGGACTGACAACCTGAACTTGCGGTGGTTAAGGACGCCATGACGTGCCTAACCACCGCAAGTTCGTTGGGGTGTTCTCACCGGGTCGGCATGCGCCGGCTGCCGGGCACGAAGTCTTCGTTCGCCTGGCCGTGCGGGCGCAGGATGTAGTCGGGCGGGATCTCATTGTCGTCGGTCCGGGTCGACCCGCCGTAGGTCCGCTGCTGGCCCTCGAGGTGCGCGTCTCGGTCGACCTGTTCGGACTCCGGCAGCAGCCGCGTCGCCGGGAAGTCCGCATCGTCGTCGTCGCCCCGCAGGACGGCGAAGGCAAGCGCCGCCACGGCGACGCAGGCGGCGACGACCGCCGCCCAGGCGACGAGGACGCGCCGGCTGCCGGACGGCTTGGGCGCCCGAGGTGGCCCGGCCGGTTCTTGGGTCGTGCCCTCGTGCTCGGCGAGTGTTGTGTCGATGTCGGTTGCCATTGGTGTTCCTCCTGTGTCGGCTGCCAGGGGCAGCGCTGTGTGGCAGGAGGAGCGTCCAACGGGCCCGTGGCTGGCGGGCGCCAGCGCCGTGGCAGTTGCGTGGCAGCGGGCGTATTTGCCCTGGTAGACGAGGTCAGGCTGACGGGCAGCCGTCGACGTGGAGGTACTGGCGACACTCGTCGTCGGTCAGGCCGCGGGTGAGCCCGTCGGTGGCCACCTCGACGAGCTCGTCGAGGTCGAGCGCCCACACGCGCACGATGCCGTCGGCGCTGACCGAGGCGAGCCGCGAGCCGTCGGGGCTGAAGGCGATCGAGTTGACCCGGCCGACGTGCCCGTGCAGGACGAGCTGCTGCTGGCCGGTATAGGGGTCCCAGAGCCGCACCGTGCCGTCCGTGCTGGCGGTGGCGAGCCGGGAGCCGTCGGGGCTGAAGGCGGCCTGGGTCAGGGCCCCGGTGTGCCCGCTGAGGGTCCTGAGGTGCTCGCCGGTCGGCCAGTCCCAGACCTCCGCGATCTGGGACTGGACGTGGATCTCCGCCGCCACGGACACGAGGAGGTCCTCGGTGGGACTGAGCATCGCCCTGTTCCCGTCAGTGTCGATCGTGCGCTCCAGCTCCTCCCCCTTCCAGTCCCAGACCACGACGTGCCCGAAGAACGGCCTGAACGTCTCCATCGGCGAACGCGACCCGATGAGCCGCCCGCCGTCGGGCGTGAAAGCGATCGACAGGGTCTGCACCTCCCCCTCCTCGTCGGGCAGGAACACGATCCTTCGCCCGGACCGGTCGACGACGGTCACGTTCCCGGCGAGATCCAACCGCCCAGCCGTTTCGCCGACCTTCTCGCTGACGGAGATGGCGAGGTGGCCGCCGTCGGGGCTCCAGGCCACGTCGTCGACGTAACCGCGAGGATCCGTGCGAAACGCCTCCTGCCCCGTCAGGACATCCCACACTCGAAGCGAACCCGCTAGCGTGTCGCCGCTCCAGTCGATGGTGGCGACGGCCGCCAGCCGCCCGTCGGGACTCACGTCGAGCGCGGTGACCTGGCGGTCCGTGGCCGCAGGCGGGTAGACGACCTCCTGGCTTGGCGGGGGCTCGGAGGGCGACCCGGCCGGAGTGCCGAGCGTCCGAACACTCGTGAGCAACTCGGCGTCCCAGACGGTGGCCGCGCCCGCCGCGTTCGTGGTGAGGAGGTACCGGCCGTCTCGTGTGAAGACGACAGTCCCAATGTCGGTGAACGCCAGGCCGGGAAGGTTCGCGACCTCGGCGTCGCCGGCGATGCTGGCGTCCCAGACGATTGCCGCCCGGTTCTCGACGTCGCCGGCCACGATCCGGGTCCCGTCGGGCGAGAACGCCACACCCTCGACGCCGCTGCGGCTGTCCTGCGCGGACAGGGCGAACAGCTCCCGCCCGCCGCCCTCGGCGACGCTCCAGACCTTGGCCGTCCCGTCCTCGCTCGCGGTCACGACCCGGCCCGAGTCGGGGCTCCACTCGATCACCGTGAGGCGGTCGCGGTGCCCCGGGAGCGCCAGGCGCGGCTCGCCGGTGCGGGCATCGAAGATGCGGGCGCTGCCGTCCTCGCCGGCGACGGCGATCGAGGCGCCGTCGGGGCTCCAGGCCGCATCCGAGGCACTTGCCTCGTCGAGGACCAGCACCTCGTCGCCGGATCGGACGTCCACCACCGCCACCGGCCCCCCGCTCATGGCGACGGCCATCCGGGCGCCGCTCGGATGGAAGGACGTGCTCACCGGGTTGGAGTCGAAACGGGGCTCCCGCACGACCTGGCCGGAGTCGAGGTCGAGGGTCCGGATGAAACCCTCGTTCCACCATGAAGCGACGAACAGGCGCCCGTCCGGACTGAACGACGGCGCCAAGGCGTCCCGCCCGGCCGGGCTCTCCAGGGCATGCAGCTCCTCCCCGGTGGCCAGGTTCCACACCTTGGCGAATCCGTCCTCGCCGGTGGTGCCGAGCAGGGTGCCGTCGGGGCTGAAGGCGATGCCGTTGACCCGTTCGTCGTGGCCGTCGATCACCTGTACCTGCTCGCCGGTCTCCGCGTCGTGGATGGCGACGGCGCCCCCCGGATCGGCGGTCGCGAACCGGGCGCCGTCCGGGCTCCAGGCCACCGCACCGCCGACGCCGGGCAGGCGCCGCTCGACCCGCGAGGCGACCACGGCGTCGTGGAGCGCCTGCTCGGCCTCGGGCAGCGCGGCGCCGTCGCCGTCGCGTGACCGGTCGACGGCGGCGAGGGCGAGCAGCACGCTGCGCTCGGGGTCGACGTCGAGGTTGGCGTTGGCGGCGGCTGCCAGCTCCCGGGCGGTGGCGATCCGGCGTTGGTCGTGCGCCTGGTCCCGCTGGCGCACGGCGACGACGCCGACGACCAGGGCGGCGACAAGGGCGAAGGCGAGCGCCACGAGCTGGGCCCGCAGCCGCCGGTTGGCCCGGGCCGTGCGCCGCAGCTGTTCGACTTCGCGCTCCCGCTGGCGGTCGCGTTCGGCCCGGCTGGCCTCGACGAACTCCCGCTCCAACGGTGGCAGGGCGCCGGCGCGGCCGCCGGCGAGCTGGAGGGCGGTGTCGAGCCGGGTCCCGCGGTAGAGGGCGCCGGGATCGCGGTCGAGCTCGTCCCAACTGGCGGCCGCCTCACGGAGGTGGGCGAGGGCCACGATCTGCTGGCGGTCCTCCTCCAGCCAGCCGCGCAGCCGGGGCCACTCCCGCAGCAGCGCCTCGTGCGCCACCTCGACGGTCGGCTCCCGGGACTGGGGGTGATGGTCCAGGGTCAGCAGGCGCGCCTGCGCCCACGCCTCGATGACCTCCAGCACCTCCGGGCCGGACGCGCCGGCGGCGTGCTCGAGCTCCGAGCGCAGTGCCCGGCGCCGGGTCGCCTCACCTTCGGCGCCCAGCACGACGAGCCGTTCGAACAGGCGGCGCACGCCCTCCCGTGCCCCGTCGTCCAGCGAGCGGTACAGCTCCTCGGCGCGGGCCGCGATGGCGCCTTCGACGCCCCCGAGCTCCCGGTAGGCCGCCAGCGTGAGGCGCCGGTCGGGGCTGCGCTCGGCCAGCTCGTACAGCGTGAACTGCAACGACGGCAGCGCCGCCCGCTCGTGCAGGGTGGCGCCCACCAGCTCGGCGACCAGCGCCGGCTCCACATCCCCACCCACGCGCTCCGCCGGCCCCACGATCGCCGCCTCCAGCTCGGCGGCCGACATGGCCGCAATCGGCACCGTCGCATCGCCCAACGCGGCGCCGAACCGGTCGAAGCGCAGCGGGCGGTCGTAGAAGTCGGCCCGCAAGGTCGCCACCACCCGCAGCCGGGCGTCCGGCGCACCCACGGCATGGGTCAGCGCGTCGAGGAAGGCCCGCTGGGTGGCCTCGTCCGCCAGCGTGAACAGCTCCTCGAGCTGGTCGACGACCAGCAGCAGCTCGCCCCCGGCGGGCACCAGACGGCGCAGCACCCCGTCGATCCCCCGCGCCCCGGCCGCCAGCACCTCGGCCAGGCCGTCGGCCTCCGCCACCGCCACCGTGCGCAGCGCCTCGGCCAACTCCTTGAACGGCGACGACCCCGGCACCATCGCCGCCACGAACCAGCGATCGCGCACGCGGGGCAACAGCCCGGCGCGCACCAGGCTCGACTTCCCGCTCCCGGAGCCGCCCACGACCAGCACCAGCCGGCCCCCGGGGTCGTCGGTGGAGAGCCGGCCCAGGATCTCCTCCACCAGCCCGTCTCGGCCGAAGAAGTCGTCGGCGTCCGGCTCGTCGAAGGCCCGCAGGCCCTTGTACGGGTTCGGCCGCTCAGCCGCGGCTTCGGCCGCCCCACCCGACAGCGCCTCGACGACCGCGGGGACGAACCTGTCCAGCGGCGGCGGCTCGGACCCCGACAGGGCCGGGGCCAACACCCCGGACACCGCCGCCGGCAGTTCCCCCAGGCCGGTGCCGTCCGGGTGGCGGCGGCCGACCGCCTCGGTCACGAGGGACGCCAGGTCCCGGACGTCCTCCGCCGGAACCCGGGTGCCGCCGGTGCCCAACGGGAAGTCAGCCAGGTAGGCGGCACCGCGCTCGTCGAACAAGACGCTCTCGGCGGCGACCCGGCCGTGGGCGACGCCGACGTCGGCTGCCGCGGCCAGCGCTCCGCCCACCCGCGCCACCACGGCCGCCACGTCCTCGGGCGACAGCGGGCCCCGCTGCAGGCGGTCCCGCAGCGTCCCGCCCCGCAGGCGCCGCATCACCACGTACGCCGCCCCCGGCTCGCGCCACCAGTCGTAGATGGGCACTGCGGCCTCGTGGCGCAGCGCCGCCAACCGGCGGGCATCCGCGTCGAACGACCGGACAAACCCCGGGTCGTTCGCCAGATCCCCAGGGATCACCCGGATGGCAAGGTCGCGGTCGACGCCCGGCAGCCGGGCGGCGTGGACGGTGCCGTCGCGGCCCGTGCCCAGCCGCTCGCTCAGCCGGTAGCCCCGCAGCGGCAGCTCGCCCGGCCGGGACTCCCCCACCGCCTCGTCGTGGGACAGGATTCGCCGCTCGAGCTCGGCGATCTCCGGCGACGGATCGAGACCCAGCTCCTCCGCCAGCGCCCGCCGGTGGGCTTGGTAGACGCGCAGGGCCTCGGCCTGCCGGCCGCCGCGGTAGAGGGCGAGCATCAGCCTGGCCTGGAACGACTCCCGCAAGGGGTGCTCCGCCGCCAGCGCTTCCAGCTCCGACGCCACCTCGGCGGCCCGCCCGCAGGCCAGCTCGGCGTCCGCCAGCAGCTCGTGGGCCACCAGTCGCAGCTCACCGAGGCGCTGCGCCTCCGGCAGCGCCCAGTCCTCGTCCGCGAACTCCGCATAGGCGCCGCCCCGCCACAGGCCCAGCCCCTCCCGCAGGAGCCGCGCCGCCCCCGCGGCGTCGCCCTGCGTGAGCGAGCGGCGCGCCACGACGACCGCCGCCTCGAACCGGGGGACATCGAACGCCTCGTCCCCCACCTCGAGCCTGTAGCCGGGCGGCTCCGTCACCACCCGGGACCCCGACCC
>DASQUY010000129.1:0-4266 GCA_035641055.1 Acidimicrobiales bacterium
CGCATGTCGTGGGTGTGGCGCGGCGACCTTGACCCGGCCTCGGTTTGTTGAGCCCGAGGCCGACCCCTCGATATCTACGAGCTTCGCGTAGTAGGTTGTTGGCATGAGCGACGAGCTGTCCCGGGTGCTCGGCCCGCTGGAGGCCGAGGTCATGCAGGTCATGTGGGCGACGGACGGGCGGATGAGCGTGCGCGCCGTGCTCGATCGGCTCAACGAAGGGCGCGACCCGGCGCTGGCGTACACGACGGTGATGACGGTCATGGCACGGCTCGCCGAGAAGGACATCCTGCGCCGGCAGCTCGACGGCCGCGGCTACGTGTACGAGCCTGTCGTCGCCGATGCCGCGGCGATCGCGGTGCGTGGCGTGGTGCGCGACTTCGGGGAGGCGGCCGTGGCTCAGTTCGTGGACGAGGCCCGCGCCGATCCGAAGCTGCGCCGCCGGCTGGAGCGGCTCCTGCGCGACGGCCCGTGAGGCTCGACAGCGCCAACCGCAGCTTCTTCACCCTGGCCTCGACGGCGCTGGTGCCCTACGTGCTGCTGGGCGTGTTCGGGTGCGGGGTGTTGTCCTTGGCCGCCTACCGGGTGGCCGCCGAGGGGCTGGGCGGGCTGCAACGCGACGGGGAGGACCTGCGGCCGGCTGTGGTGTTCTTCGCACTGGTCACGGCGGGAACCGTGGTGGCGGCCGTCTCGGTGCGCCGCCAGTTGCGGGCGACGCGCGCCCTGGACGCGTTCCTACGCGGCCGCCGGGCCCAGGCGGCGCCCGAGCTGCTGGCGGCCGCGCAGCGTGCCGGCCTGGCGGGCCGGGTCGAGCTCGTCGACGACGCCGAGACGTTCTCGTTCACCTATGGCTTGCTCTCGCCCCGGGTGGTCGTGAGCCGGGGGCTGGCCATGGTGTTGTCGCCCGACCAGCTCGAGGCGGTGTTGCACCACGAGCGCTACCACGTCCGCAACTGGGACACGGTGAAGGTGGTGGTGGCCCGCGCCGCGCCGGCGGCGTTCTTCTTCCTTCCCGCACTCGGTCATCTCCGGGACCGCTACCTCGCCGGCCGGGAGTTGGCTGCGGATCGGAAGGCCGTGGCCGCCCTGGGGGCGCGACCTCTGGCCGGGGCGCTGTACCACGTGCTGGAACGTCCGGCATGGTCGGAGTTCGGTGCGGCGGCGGCGCTGGGCGGCTCCGAGTTCCTCGACATGCGCGTCGAGCAGCTCGAGTCGGGCGACGAGCCGGAGCTGGCACCGGTGCCGCGCTGGGCGTGGACCGTGACCGTCGCCGGTCTCCTGACCTTGACGGGCATGTTCGCAGCCGCGCTGAACCGCAGCGGTGGCACGGTCACCATGATGGGCGACCCAGGCGGGGGTGCGGGCTCCGCGGTGCTCGGGATCCTCGGGGGCGTCGTGTGCTCGGTGGCCTGGGTCTGGGCCGGGGTTGTCGTCTGGCGTCGTGTAATCGGTCACAACGGGTTGACTCGCTCTACCCCTCGAAGTACTAATCAGTCGTAGTAGGTACTACGATGGACTAGTAGGAGAGGCTGTGATGGAGTGGTTGACTGGGTTGGCGCTGCTGCCGGCGCTGGTGTGTGGGGCGATGATGGGCGGGATGGCCCTGATGGGCGTGGTCGGCCTGCGTCGCAAGCACGACGACCCGCCTGAGCCCGAGGCGCAGGACGCGCCGCGGGACCGCGAGGCGACCTCGCGGTGAACGCCGTGGGCCCGGGGTCGGGGGTGGGGCGGGACATGCCCATCGCCAACGTCGAGCAGGCCCAAGCCTGGGACGGCGCCGAGGGCGATCATTGGGTTCGCAACCAGCAGCGCTACGAGGCGATGACGGGGGCGTTCACGGAACGGCTCCTCTCGGCCGCAGCGATCGAGGTGACCGACCGGGTCCTCGACATCGGCTGCGGCAACGGGCAGACCGCGCGGCTCGCCGCCCGACGGGCCAGCCCCGGGCTCGCCCTCGGTGTCGACCTGTCGGCGGCCATGCTGGAGCGTGCCCGCCGGGACGCTGCCGACGAAGGCCTGACCAACGTGCGCTTCGAGCGGGCCGACGCACAGGTCCATGCGTTCCCGACGGGGGCGTTCGACGTCGCCGTCAGCCGCTTCGGGGTCATGTTCTTCGACGACCCCGTAGCCGCGTTCACCAACATCTGCCGAGCCCTCCAGCCGGGTGGCCGCCTGGCCTTTCTGTGCTGGCAGGAGGCGCTCCGCAACGACTACGTCGCGGTCCCCCTGGGGGCGGCCCTGGCACATGTGCCTGTCCCCGACGTCGGCGGTTCCGACACACCGGGCCCGTTCTCGCTGGCCGATCCGGGGCGCATCGACGAGGTGCTGACCAGAGCCGGCTTCGAGGAGATCGCGACGGTGTCAGTCGAAGCGCAGATGCGGCTGGGCGACGACGCCGACGATGCCGTGGAGTTCCTCGGTGGTACGGGACTCGCCCGAACCCTGCTCGAGTCCGTGGAGCCCGCCGTGGCGAGACAGGCGCTCGACGCCGTGCGGGACGCCTTGCGGCCCTACGAGCAAGCCGACGGGGTCCACCTCGGCGGCGCCGCCTGGCTGGTCACCGCCGGCCGCTCCGGCATCACTGACCGAGAGACCTGATCTACGACATAACGTCGGACGTGTGCCAGAACGTGCGCAGGGGGCGGAGGACCGTCAGGTCAGGGCGGGGAGTTCGGGTTGGAAGTCGAGTGCCACCGACGGCTCGTTGCCCACGATGACGTCGTCGGGCCAGGCCGCCCTGGCCGTGTAGTGCACGCCGTCGAGCACGACCGAGACCTCGTAGGTGAATGGGCCCTCGCCGAGGGCGGCCGCCGCGAGCCCCTGGTCGTCAGGCCCGTCCCAGTAAACCGTTCCGACCGGCAGACAGTCGACAGCGGCACGCGTGGCCTCGAACGTGAGGGCACGGCCGTCCGCGGCGCGGACGGTGATCGTCGCTGCCGCCGCTGCCGGTGTGGCGGCCAGGTGCGTGAGCTCGAGCTCGACGCCGTAGCTGTCGACCCGGCCGTCGTGGTCGGCCAGCACGGCGAGCCGGGCCGCCGGTGTCGGCAGGGGGCCGTCGTTGGGGGTGGTCCAGCGGAAGGAGACGAAGAGGTCGCCGTTGCCTTGGCCGAACAGCCTCACGTCGTAAGTGTCGGCGTACCCTGCGGGTGACAGTACGTGCGTCCCGTCGCCTTGGCGATCGAGCGCGACCCCTTCCTGCACCCGCCCGCACTCGTCGTCGGCGGGCCGGAAGCTGGCGGTGAACGACCAATCCGTCAGGGGGTACTCGACGACGACTTCGTCGGGACTGCCGACGTCCGGAGGGTCGGTGGGCGGCATGCCATCGGAACAACCGTTGCCGTAGCAGTAGGTCCAGGGCTCCAGCTCGATCGAGCGATCACCGAATCGCACCGCGACCGGGGGTGGAGGCTCCGGTTCCGAGGCGACGGCAAGGTCGGACTCGGACGTCGAAGAGCCCCTAGACGCCGGCCCGGTCGAGGTACGGGCCGCCGGGCCATCACCGCCACAGGCCGTGAGGACCACGGTGACCACGACGGCGAGGCCACCCCCGACGCTCCGGAACGATCCAGCACGCACGCCCATTGGACGTCGCGCAGAGCGCTTCCAGTTCCGTCGGATCTCTCTCACGAGGCCGGCATCGCGGGTCACGTCTGGCTGTCGTTGCCGCAGCAGGGGCAGGGCCTCAGCCCCCACGGGCAGCCGCACACGGGGCAGGGTTCCAGGAGCGTCACCTCCTTCCGGCGAAGTCGTTCCGGCACCACCACGTGCCCGCGCCATCGTCGGGGCAGGCAGTGGCCGGGTGGGCGTCGAGGAGTCGCGCGAGCTCGTCGCGCAAACCGGTGAGTCCGGCGATCTCCTCGTCGACGGCGGCGAGCCGGGCGCGCAGGAGAGCTTCAGTGTGGCCACACGGGCAATGGCCGCGGTCCATCACCGTCGACCAGCCGGGCGATGTCCTGCAGGCGCAGCCCGAGGCGCTTGGCGCCGCGGATGAAGCGCAGCCGCTCGACGAGGTCCGGCGGGTAGAGCCGGTAGCCGGTCGGAGATCGTTGCGGCGTGGGCAGCAAGCCGACACGGTCGTCACGCTCGCCCACTGCGGCGACGCGGCGTATCGGACAGCTTCGGTCCTGGCGGAACCGCCGGCCCCTCCCCGGGCCGGAGACGTCCTCGCCGTTTGAGTGCCCGCTCCAGGGTGAACTCGGCCTGGTCGAGCGCAGCCTGCTTCTCGGCCAGGTCCGCCTCCAGCGAGGCGCGGTCGAGGCTGGCGAGCCC
>DASQUY010000130.1:0-3100 GCA_035641055.1 Acidimicrobiales bacterium
CCATCACCGCCACAGCCCCGCCCGTAAGGTCCGCCGCCTCGCTCACCTCGGTGCCGTTGGCGGCGGCTCCCGCCGCCTCCGGGGCGCTGCCGGGGGCGTCGTGGTCGGCCTTCAGGCGGGCGAAGAGCTCGTCGACATCGGACTGATCGTCGTGATCGGAGTCGAGGTCACCCGGGTCGGCGCCAGCGTCGTCGTCGGGCGCGACCGACCCGACCGGGACCGGTTCGGTCGGCTCGGCCGGCTCGACCGCCTCGGCGGGCTCGGCGGCGGCCGGAACCGGCCGACGACGGAACGGCCAGATGCCCCGCCCCGGGCTGCGTGCCTCCGCCGACTCCTCCTCGGCCGCCGCCGGCGGCTCGCCGGCCTCCCCGGCCTCGGTGTCCTCGAGCTGCAGGTCGCTGGCGTCGATGGCCCCGTCGATGAGGGCGTCGATCTGCGCCGCATCCTGTGCCGTGTCGGGTTCGTCGACGATGCCGGCCATGCGGGCGACGGCCAGTTCGGCCTCCAGCTCCTCGACGGTGGGCTCCGGCTCTTCGCTCACCCGACGCATCGCCGTCTGCGCGGCCGCCTTGGCCTGGGGAAGCGCCACCGTCAGCTCCACGGTGGCTTCGTCGACGGTGCGGCGCACGACCTCGTAGGCGGCCAGCAGGCGTTCGCGGGCGGCGTTCAGCCGTTCGAGCTGCTCGCGGGCCGTCCGGCGGCGCCGGGCCAGGTCGCCCAGCATGCGCTCGCGCACCGCCTGTGCCTCGCCCACGAGCCGCCGGCCCTGCTCGCGGCCGGCGTCCCGCACCCGTTCCGCCTCCTCCTCCGCCCGCTCACGCGCCTCGTAGCCCTCGGCCAACATGCGATCCCGCTCGGCCTCGGCACCCCGGCGCATCTCATCCACCAGCTCCTGACCCTCGGCCCGCCGCAGCTCCACCACCGCCTCGGCGTCGCGGCGAAGCTGCTCGGCCTCGGACACGATCTCGCGCCTCCGGACCACACCCTCCTGCTCGGCACGCTCGACGACCGCGTGCGCCTCGCCCTGGGCGTCCCGCACCAGGCGGGCCGCCGACTCCTCCGCCTTGGCCCTGATGTCCGTGGCGGCGTCGCGGGCCGCGTCGAGGACCCGCACCGTCTCCTGCCCGAGCAGTTCGACCAACCGGTGCTCGTCGAGTCGCTCGGCCAGCTCGGCCCGGGCCTCGGCCCGGTCCGCCCGCTCACGCTGCTGGGCCTCCGCTCGCTCCAGTCGGCCCACCACGTCGGACAGCTCGTGGAGGAACGCCCTCACCTCGGCGGGGTCGTACCCCCGGCGGGTGGTGGAGAATTGCCGGCGGGCAATGTCGGTCGCATCGCGGGGAGAAGGCTCGGGCGACATGCCCCGCGATCGTATGACCCACGAACCACGCGCGCCGAGGGTCGATTTTTGGACGCTGTCCGTGGCCGCCTGGAGTCAGATCGCGTCGGTCAGTCGCCACCCCGACGGGTGGGCGACGGAAGCTCGTCGACGTTGCCACCCACGTCGCCGAGGGCCGCGAGCGCATCGTCGAGCGTGTCGACGGCGATGACCTCCACGTCGCCGGCACGGCCGATCGCGGCGTCGTAGTCGTCGGTCGGCACGAGGAAGACGTCGTAGCCCTGCGACCGCACCGCGGCCGCCTTCTGCCCCGCCCCTCCCACCGGCCCGACGCTGCCGTCGCTGCCGATCGTGCCGGTGACCGCCACCTGTGCCCCGCCCGTCAGGTCACCCGGGGTCAGGTCGTCGATGAGGGCGAGGGTGAAGGCCAAGCCGGCCGAGGGACCCCCCACGTCACCGGTGTCGATCGCCACGTCGATGGGGAAGTCGTACTCGAGGTCCCGCACCGTGACGCGCACGCCGATCACGGCGCGATTCGGATCGTCCGGATCGGCACCGAGGGCGAGCTCGACGTCGCGCTCGCGCGAGCCCTCGTGGGGGTCGACGGTGAGCGTCACGTCGTCGCCGGGGTTGCTGTCGCCGAGTAGCCGTGTGAGGTCGTCCGGCTCGTCGAGCGGCTCTCCGTCTACCGCCGTGAGGGTGTCACCCGCCTCGAGTACCTCCTCCGCAGGCAGGTCGGCCAGCACCTCGACCACCGTCTGACCGGTGATGCTCACGTCGACGTCGTAGCCCAGCCGCTCGAGCGCCACCTGGGTGGCCACCTGCTTGGAGACGTCCATCGCCTGCAGGTTGAAGGCGCGGTTCTCCTCGGCGTTGCGGTCGCCGAGCACGGTGTCCTCGGAGAAGACGTCGACGTCGTCGTCCAGCCAGCCCCCCAACATGCCGAAGAGCGTCGACTGGCGCAACGAAACGGTCGTGTAGCTGATCACGCCGTCCGAGGAGAAAGTCTCGGTCTCGTCGGTGACCGCGATGAGGGGCTCGGTGTCCCGCACGCTGCCCGGCCGGTAGGCGTAGTACGGGAGCGGGACCGTGGCCGCCCCGATGATGAAGGCGATGAGGAGCACGCCGAGCGCGATCGGCCAGATCCGGCGCCGGCGGCGCCGCTGGCGCCGCTCGTCCGGCGCGGTCGGCCGATCCGACGGCGCGGCGACGGGGCTCTCGGCACTCTCGTCAGGGGGGTGAGAATCGGGTCCGGGCGGCGTTAGCATCCGATTCGCGTGGTCGCGTTGATACTGGGCGTAGTCATACTCGCAGCCTGCGTCGTCGCCGTCGTGGTCGACATGCTGTCGAGCTCCTCCGACCAGCCTGCCACGGGAACGGGCGAACCCGGCAGCGCGTGGGAACCCTGGCGCAGCATCGTGTTGCGGATCCGCGCCCAGGTCGCGACCGCGGGGCGCGCCGCCGGCGCGGTCACGGCCAGGGCAGGTCGCGCCGCCGGCGCGGTCACGGCCGGGGCTGCTCGCGCCGCTGGCGCGGTCACGGCCAGGGCCGGTCGCGCCGCTGCCCCGGTCACGGCCGGGGCTGGCCGCGCCACGGGGCGGGCCCTTGTGCGCCTGGGCGACAACACGGCGCGCATGACGGTGGGCGCCGCCGCCATCGGCCTGCGCGCGGTGCGGACGATCGAGGGGTTCACCCGTCGCGGCGCGGTTAGCATGGCGGAGACGATGAGGCGGACGGGGCAGGTAGGGGTGGCGACGGGCGCGG
>DASQUY010000131.1:0-3912 GCA_035641055.1 Acidimicrobiales bacterium
CCGCCCCCGCCGGCGCCGAGGCCCCGGAGCCCGGCGCCGCCGGTCCCCCCCGACGCCGGCGGCGCTGGCTGTCGCTGGCGGTGCTGGGCCTCGTGCTCGTCGTGCTCGGCTTCTTGGTGTTCAGGGGCCTGTCCGAGGCCACGCTCTACTTCCGCAACGTGGACGAGGCCGTCGCCCAGCGCGACGACCTCGGCACCCGGCGCTTCCGGCTGCAGGGGACGGTCACCGACGAACCCACGGAGGCCGACGGCGAGGTGCGCTTCCCGGTGGCCTTCAACGGCGAGTCGGTGGACGTCCGCCACGTGGGCAACCCGCCCGAGCTGTTCCGGCCCGGCATCCCCGTGGTGCTGGAGGGCCACTGGGACGAGTCCGGGGAGTTCTTCGACAGCGACCGCATCATGGTCAAGCACGACGAGACGTACGAGTCCGAGGAGGACTACGAGCGGCGGATCCAAGAGGCGGAGCAGGGCGGGGAGGCCGGGGGAGCCGGCGACCCGTGAACGCCGCCCTCGGCCAGGCCGGCATCGTGCTCGGCGTGGCCGCGTCGCTCGGTGGCATGGTCACGCTGGCGGTGGCGCTGCGGCAGCGCAAGCCGCACCTCATCGCGGTGGGTCGGTCGTATTCCCTGCTGGCGCTGCTCGCCGCCGTGGTGGCGGTGGTGGCCATGGAGCGGGCGCTCGTCACCCGCGACTTCACGGTGCAGTACGTGGCCGACAACGGCAGCCACAGGACGCCGGCGCTCTACAACGTGGCCTCGCTGTGGGCGGCGCTGGAGGGATCGATCCTCCTGTGGACGCTCGTGCTCACCGGCTACGTGGCGCTGGTGGTGCACAAGTTCCGCCGCCGGCTGAACGACCGGCTGGTGGGCTGGGCGCTGCTGACCATGCTGGCGGTCACCGCCTTCTTCTTCCTCCTGTTGCTGTTCCCCGCCAACCCGTTCACGACATTCGACCCGCCGCCCGGCTACGACGGTCCCGGCCCCAACCCGCTGCTGCAGAACCACCCGCTGATGGCGTTCCACCCGCCCATGCTGTACCTGGGCGTGGTGGGCTTCACGGTGCCGTTCGCGTTCGCGGTGGCGGCGCTGACCACGGGCCGGGTGGGGGAGGGGTGGCTGCTCGAGACCCGGCGCTGGACGCTCTTCGCCTGGGGCTTCCTCACCGTCGGCCTCGTGCTGGGGGCCTGGTGGAGCTACGAGGTCCTCAACTGGGGCGGGTACTGGGGCTGGGACCCGGTGGAGAACGCGGTGCTGCTGCCGTGGCTCACCGGCACCGCCTACCTCCACTCGGTGATGGTGCAGGAACGCCGGGGCATGCTGCGGGTCTGGAACCTCTCGCTGCTGTGCGCCACGTTCAGCCTCACCATCCTGGCGACGTTCCTCACCCGCTCCGGCGTGCTGGCCTCGGTGCACGAGTTCACCGAGAGCGACATCGGCCCGTGGCTGTTGTCGTTCTTCGGCCTCACGGTGGCGACGACGTTGGGGCTCATCGGCTGGCGGGGCGACCGCCTGCGGGCACCCGGCCGCATGGACTCGCCGCTGTCACGCGAGGGGGCGTTCCTCGCCAACAACGTGATGTTCGCCGGGTTCGCCTTCGTCGTGCTGCTCGGGACCGTGTTCCCGCTCGTCGTGGAGGCGCTCAACGACGAGCAGCTCTCGGTCGGCGCTCCTTACTTCGAGCGCATGACGATGCCCATCGGGCTCACGCTGCTCTTCCTCATGGCGATCGCGCCGGTGCTGCCGTGGCGCAAAGCGTCGGGCGAGGTGCTGTCGCAGCGGCTGTTCTGGCCGGCGTGGACGGGGACGGCGGCGGTGGTCGTGGCCGTGCTGCTCGGGGCGCACGGGCTGGCACCGCTGCTGGCCTTCGGCCTCGGGGGGTTCGCCGGCGGCGCCGCCCTGCGCCAGATCGTGCTGGCGGCGCGCCGTCAGGGCTGGCGGGGCGTCGTGGGTCGCACCAACGGGGGGATGGTGGTGCACCTGGGCGTCGTGCTCATCGCCGTGGCCCTGGCCGCCTCGGGGAGCTACGACACCGAGCGCGAGCTGACGATGGACGTGGGCGACAGCGCCACCGTCGCCGGCCACGAGATCACCTACCTCGGCCCCCGCACGGTGGAGGAGCCCAACCGGACGTCGATCCGGGCCCGCGTGAGCGTCGACGGGCAGGTGTACGAGCCGGCGGTGAACCGCTTCGGCGAGGGCACCTCGGCCGTCGGGACGCCGTCGGTCCGCACGACGCTCACCCGTGACGTGTACCTGGCCCTGCCCCAGGTGCCCGACGCCAACAACGGCGACCGCATCGTCCTCCGGGTGGTCGTGCAGCCGCTCGTCATGTGGCTGTGGATCGGCGGGGGCGTGATGCTGGTGGGCACGGCCCTCGCGGCCTTCCCGGGACGCCGTCGCAGCCCGACCTCGCCGACGTCGGCGCCCGTGCCCGAGGCCGAGGAGGTGGCCACCCCCCGGGAGCTCGTCGAGGTGGGGTCATGACTCGAGGCAATAGCGAACGCCGACGCGAGGACGAGGCAATGGCGCACGGTTTCCGTTCGCTATTGCCTCGACCCCGACGGACCGTGAGCTATTGCCTCGCGTTAGCGGGGGTCGGCCGGTGAGCGCTCCCGTCACGGACCCGGAGCCGCAGCCGGACGACGTCGCCGAGGCACCGACCCGGCGGCGGACCGGGCTCGTCGTCTCGGCGGTCGTGGCCGTGCTGGCGATTGGCTTCGTCGTGGTTCTGGCCACCCGGGAGCCGGGGACCGACCGCCGGACCGGCAGCCCCCTCCTCGGCAGGGTGACGCCCCCGCTCGCCGGCGAGACGCTCGACGGCGGCCGCTTCGACATCGACGACCACCAGGGCCGGTGGGTGGTCGTCAACTACTTCGCCACCTGGTGCGTGCCGTGCGTCACCGAGCATCCCGAGCTGGACGCCTTCGACCAGGCGCACCGCCGCACCGGCGACGCCGTCGTCGTGAGCGTGCTGTTCGACGACGATCCGGCCACCGCCCGGGAGTTCTTCGCCCGCAATGGCGGGGACTGGCCGGTGGTGCTCGACGAGAACGGCACGATCGCCAGCCGCTTCGCCGTCGCCAAGGTGCCGGAAACCTACCTCGTGGCGCCGAACGGCCGGGTGGTGCAGAAGTTCACCGGGGGCGTCACCCAGGACGGCATCGACCGGGAGATCGAGCGGATCGAGCAGGCGGCGGCCGCCGGCGAGGATAGCGACGCCGGTGGGGACGACGGGGAGGCCGGGCAGCGATGAGCCGCGTCCGCCTGCTCGCCTGGCTGGCCATGGCGGGGGTGCTGGCCGTGGCGCTGGCGGTGGGCGTGTCCGACGACGGCGGGCCGAGCACGCCCGAGGAGCGGGCGCGCCACCTGGCCGAGACCGTCGCCTGCCCCACCTGTGACGGCCAGTCGGTGGCCGAGTCCGACGCCGCCGCCTCCCGCGGCATCCGCACGCTGATCGCCGAGCGGATCGACGAGGGCGCCAGTGACGAGGCCATCCGCGACGAGCTGGTCGCCACGTGGGGCGAGGGGGTGCTGCTCACCCCGGACAGCTCGGGGTTCGCCGGCCTGGTGTGGATCATCCCGGTGGCGGCCTTCGTGCTGGCCCTGGCGGGCGTGGGCTACGTGTTCTGGCGGTGGCGGGGGGCTGCGGGCCCCGCCCGGGCGAGCGAGGCCGACCGCGAGCTGGTCGCCCGGGCGCTCGACGCGGACGGCGGTTGACATGGCGACCGCGACGCGTGGCCTCGACCCGGATGCGCTGGCGGCGCTGGAGGAGCAGCGGGACTTCCTGCTGCGGTCGCTCGAGGACCTCGAGCGCGAACACGACGCCGGCGACGTCGACGACCACGATTACGCCGCCCTCAAGGACGACTACACGGCCCGCGCCGCCCGCACGATCCGGGCGATCGAGGCGCACC